>CAJWRJ010000001.1 GCA_913046215.1 uncultured Legionellales bacterium
ATCTTGAAAAGTTTTGTCCTTATGCAAAGATTATTCATATTGATGTTGATCCATCATCTATTGCTAAAAATGTTCCCGTTGATATTCCAATTGTTGGCGACGTTAAGCATGTATTAGAGGATTTGAATAAAATTCTAGAAAGTAAAAAAGATGATCTTGATAAAAGTAAAAAAGAACTAAAATCTTGGTGGGAGCAAATACACCAATGGGCTTTAATTGATTGTCTCAAATATGACAAAACATCTTCTGTTATTAAGCCACAATATGTTGTTGAAAAGTTATGGGAATTAACCAATGGTGATGCTTATGTAACCTCAGATGTTGGTCAACATCAAATGTGGGCGGCACAATTTTATAAATTCGACAAACCCAGACGATGGATTAATTCTGGCGGTCTTGGCACTATGGGGTTTGGTCTTCCATCTGCCATGGGAGTAAAGCTAGCTTTTCCTGAAGAGACCGTGGCTTGTATAACAGGCGAGGCAAGCTTGGTCATGTGTATTCAGGAATTATCAACTTGTTTGCAATATGGAACACCAATAAAAATTATTAATCTTAATAATAGATACATGGGCATGGTTAGGCAATGGCAAGAATTTTTTTACTCTGGCCGTTACTCGCATTCTTATATGGAGGCGTTACCTGATTTTGTAAAGATAGCAGAGAGTTATGGTCATGCCGGAATAAGAGTAGAAAAGAGTAGCGATGTGGAGGGTGCTTTAAGAGAAGCATTATTGATGAAGGATAAAACAGTAATTATGGATTTTATTACTGATCAAACTGAAAATGTTTACCCAATGATTGCTTCTGATAAAGGACATCATGAAATGCATTTATCGCCGGAAAGGGAACTTGCATAGTTATGAGGCATATAATCTCGTTGCTTCTTGAGAATGAGGCTGGCTCACTTTCACGAGTTTCAGGTTTATTTTCCGCTCGTGCTTTTAATATTGAATCTTTATCCGTGGCGCCAACTGAAGATCCAACTATGTCACGTCTAACACTGGTAACAACTGGATCCGATGCTATAGTTGAGCAAATAACAAAACAGCTAAACAAATTAGTTGATGTTATTAAAGTGGTTGATCTGAATGATTATGATCATATCGAAAGAGAACTAATGTTGGCAAAATTAGTAGCACACAAAGAGGATGATCACGATTTAATAAAACGAGTAATTGAAACATTTAAAGCTCGTATCATTGATGTAAATGAGAATTTATATACAATCGAAATTACTGATACAGGTAAGAAAATAGATGCTTTTTTAACTGCACTAGATGATCAATTTATATTAGAGGTTGTACGTACTGGTGCAACAGCTATTTTGCTTGGCGAAAAGATAATAATGTCCTAAAGTACGATCAATCAATTAAATAATTTAATGAGAGAAGTTATATGAATATTTATTATGATAAAGATGCTAATTTACAAATTATAAAAGAAAAAAAAGTAGCAATAATTGGCTATGGATCTCAAGGACATGCACATGCTAATAATCTTAAAGATTCTGGTGTAGATGTTTGTGTTGGTTTACGCGCGGGGTCATCTTCGATAGAAAAGGCAAAGTCTGCAGGATTAAATGTAGAATCAATTGCCGAAGCTGTATCTAGCGCAGACGTCGTTATGTTGTTGGCTCCTGATGAGCATCAGGCTGAATTATACAAAAGTGAAATAGAGCCAAATATTAAAAATAGTGCTACTTTGGCATTCGCACATGGCTTCAATATTCATTTTAAACAAATTATTCCGCGGGATGATCTTGATGTCATAATGGTTGCTCCAAAAGGCCCTGGACACTTAGTTCGCGCTACTTATGCTAGTGGTGGCGGTGTTCCATCACTAATCGCTATTTTTCAAGATGCATCTGGTTCAGCTAAAGAGTTATCTTTGTCCTATGCATCAGCTAATGGAGGAGGCCGAGCAGCAATAATAGAAACCACATTTAAGGAAGAGACAGAAACAGATTTATTTGGCGAACAAGCTGTTTTATGCGGTGGAATAACATCTCTTATACAGACTGGTTATGAGACCTTGGTTGAGGCAGGGTATGCTCCGGAGATGGCGTATTTTGAATGTTTACATGAAACAAAATTAATTGTTGATTTAATTTACGAGGGTGGAATAGCAAATATGCGATATTCAATTTCTAATACCGCTGAATATGGAGATTTTACCCGTGGGCCACGAGTAATTACGGAGGAAACAAAAGAGGTGATGAAAAAAATCTTATCAGAAATTCAAAGCGGTGAATTCGCACGTGAGTTTATTTCAGAATATAAAAACGGTGCTTCAGTAATGGATCAAAAAAGAAAGGAAAGTCGTCAACATGGAATTGAAATTATTGGTGAAAAATTACGTTCAATGATGCCGTGGATCGGTGAAAATAAACTAGTAGATGAGAAAAAAAATTAATAAAATATAAATCAAATATATTTCCATATTCAAGTAAATGCCAAGTAATCAATATCCTTCTATAGCAAAAGAAGCTTGGCCAATTTTAGTTATTATATTTGGCATTCTTTGTTTTTTATATTTTTCATCATCATCATCATTAACACTCTCATTATCTTTTATTCTTTTTTTATTTGCTATTTATCTTTTTCGTGATCCTTTTCGAGATATACCATCACAACCTCTGGCTGTGGTAAGCCCCGTTCATGGAATTGTAACAAAAGTTGGTTTTGCCAAAGAGATGCGTTTGAATACCAATACCATCCGTATTCGAGTCGTGATGCGTTTTAATGATATCTATTCCTTGAGAAGTCCTATTGAAGGGAAGATTATCGAGCAATGGTACAACCGATCTTCAAATAATAAATTACATAGACATTTCGACTTCCAAGTTCGATCAGATGAGGGCGATGATATTGTAACTGCAATTAGATTTAAGAATTTCATGCGAAAATCTCACATCTATTTAAACTCAGGAGAGAGAATTGGACAAGGGCAGCGGTGCGGCTATCTTACTTTTGGCGGTGTAGTTGATATTTTCTTGCCGCTTGAATCAAAAATCTTTGTAGAAGTCGGACAGCAGATAGATTCAGGTAGGACAGTATTAGCCGAATTAATACATTCTAGGCCACTCAGCTCCGTGAAAGATTAGAAATATTAATTAAGTTTTTTCCTTTCCTTGTTTAAGTTAATAAGTTTCAAGAGTAAACTTGGTTCCATACAATTTTCGACAAGTGGTACCAAGAACAGTGACAAGACTAAGACGTGGAATTTATTTACTGCCTAATTTACTAACAACAGGGGCCTTGTTCTCTGGGTTTTATTCAATTGTGGCGGCGATGAATCAGCAATTTGAATCAGCTGCTATTGCGATTTTTATTGCGATGATACTTGATGGAATGGATGGTCGAATTGCCAGATTAACAAACACACAAAGTGCATTTGGAATGCAATACGATAGCTTGTCAGATATGATTTCGTTTGGATTAGCACCATCTTTGGTAATATATAAGTGGGCATTATTTAGTATGGGAAAATTTGGCTGGCTGGCCGCTTTTGTTTATACGGTGTGTGCATGTTTAAGATTAGCTCGATTTAATACTCAGGCCACAAGTGTTGATAAACGTTTTTTTCAAGGTTTGCCAAGCCCAGGAGCAGCAGCTGTTATAGGAGGGCTGGTTTGGTCAGGAACAAATCACAGTTTTTATAATGTGCCAACAATTCAGTTTATGTGTTTTTTGATTACTGTAGTCATGGGATTATTGATGGTTAGTAATATTAGATATCATAGTTTTAAAGAATTCGATCTTAAGAATCGTATCCCCTTTGTGACTTTTCTTATTATCGTTCCTGTTTTTTTTCTAATAGCAGTTGAAACTGCACTAGTTCTTTTTTTATTGGCCATGATATATGCCGTTTCTGGACCAGTTATGACTTTAATTTTATTGAGAAAACATCGGGTAGCTAGAAAAGATGCAAGATAATTTAATAATTTTTGATACGACTTTGCGTGATGGGGAACAAAGCCCCGGTGCTTCAATGACAAAAGAAGAAAAACTTCGTATCGCTAAAGCACTAGAGAAAATGAGAGTTGATATAATAGAAGCTGGATTTCCCATTGCAAGCCCCGGAGATTTTGAGGCCGTTAAAGCAGTATCGGGCATGATCAAAGATAGTACAATTTGTGGTTTAGCCAGAGCGTTATATAAAGATATAGATTGTGCTGCAGAAGCACTTGAACCAGCAAAATCTTCACGCATTCATACTTTTATAGCAACGTCTCCGATACATATGCGTGACAAATTACGAATGGAGCCCAAAGAAGTTATTGATAGCGCAATAAAAGCTGTGCAAAGAGCAAGTAAATATACTGATAATATCGAATTCTCACCAGAAGATGCAGGTCGTTCTGATTTTGATTTTCTATGTAAAATTATTGAGGCCGTAATTAATGTTGGTGCAAAAACGATAAATATACCTGATACAGTAGGCTATAATTTGCCACAGCATTTTGGGGAGTTGATTGGGAATTTAATTAAGAATATACCAAATTCTGATAAGGCTGTATTTTCTGTGCATTGTCATAATGACTTAGGCCTTGCAGTTGGAAATTCCTTGGCGGCTATTATAAATGGAGCAAGGCAAGTTGAGTGTACTATTAATGGTTTAGGAGAACGTGCTGGAAATGCTGCACTCGAAGAAATTGTAATGACAGTAAAAACACGAAAGGATGTATTTACATGTGATACAAAATTAGATACTAGTCAAATTGTTCATTGTTCAAGACTCGTATCAACTATCACAGGTTTTCCAGTCCAACCTAATAAAGCAATTGTTGGCGCTAATGCTTTTGCACATGAATCTGGTATTCATCAAGATGGTGTTCTCAAAAGTCGTGAAACATACGAAATAATGCGAGCTGAAGATGTTGGTTGGAACGCAAATAAGATGGTTTTAGGCAAACATTCAGGACGTAATGCTTTTCGTTCAAGATTAGAGGAGCTTGGTATTACCTTCGAAAATGAGGAGGAATTAAATAAAATTTTTTCTCAGTTTAAAGAGTTAGCCGATAAAAAACACGAAGTTTACGATGAAGACTTACAGGCATTGGTAAGCGATACGGTTCAAGGCAGAGAGGAGAGAATTAAACTTCTTTCACTTAAAGTTGGTAGTGAAACAGGAGTCATGCCTGAAGCGGAGGTCGTTCTAAAAATTGATGGGCAACAAAAGTCAGCCAATGCCAAGGGAGGCGGTCCTGTAGACGCTACTTACAAAGCTATTGAGGAAATGGTAAAGAGCGGGTGTAATTTGCAACTATATTCAGTCAATAACATAACAGATGGAACTGATTCACAAGGTGAAGTGACAGTTCGCATCGATAAAGAGGGAAGAATAGTCAATGGTTTAGGGGCGGATACTGATATTGTTATCGCGTCTGCAAAAGCATATATTAATGCATTGAATAAAGTTTTAGACAAGCGTCAACGTGAGCATCCGCAGCAAATTTAATATGGCGCATGGACAAAGAACTCCAACAAAAATATTTAAATGAGATTGGTATAGTAGTCTGGCAAGAACGTAATTTTGAAAATTTAGGGAACTTAGATAGACCACAAATATCCCCAAAAGATTCTATCAATCGCAAAGAGTTATTAAACAAGAATCACAATCAACATTTACTAGACCTACAAGAGCAAGTTAAAACATGTAAAGAGTGCGCCTTACATCAATCAAGAACACAAACAGTTTTTGGAGCAGGTAACACACAGTCAGATTGGTTTATTATTGGTGAAGCACCTGGTTCTGAGGAGGATGTTAAAGGCGAGCCTTTTGTTGGTCGTGCAGGTCAGTTGCTGAACTCAATGTTATTAGCTATGGGTTTACCAAGAAATGAAATATTTATTGCAAATATACTAAAATGTAGACCTCCAAATAACCGCGATCCAAAAACAGACGAAGTTGATGCTTGTAGGAAATATTTAAAAAGGCAACTTGAATTGATAAAACCAAAAATAATTTTAGCACTTGGGCGTATAGCAGCACAAAATTTACTTAAGTTAGATATACCAATTGGTAAAATGAGAGGTAATTCTTATTTATACCCAAATAGTAATTTGCCTGTAGTTGTAACCTATCACCCCGCATATTTGTTACGTTCTCCTCGTAAGAAACGTAAGGTATGGGGTGATTTAAAATTTGCTATGCAAAAATATAAGGAATTAACATGAGTGCAGTTGTTAAAAAACCAGATATATTGATTCGACCAATGTCAGAGTGTGACATTACTTTTATTATTGACATTGAGAATTGTGCTTATGAATTTCCGTGGAATAAAACAATATTTCATGATTGTCTACAAGCTGGCTATAGTGGATGGGTAATAGAGTATGAAAAAAATTTAGTTGGATATGGAGTCATGTTGATTAGTTCAGATGAATCGCATATTTTGAATTTATGCGTACACCCAGATTATCAATCAATTGGATTAGGCAAGCAGTTACTAAAACACTTTTTGGAACTTGCAAAAACTCATAATATAAGCAGAATATTTTTAGAAACTAGACCAACAAATTTTAAGGCTATTAAACTCTATCTTGATCTAGGATTTAATGAAATAGGTAGGCGTAGAAACTATTATCCAACTAAAATAGGACGTGAAGATGCACTGGTGTTAGCAAAAACATTATTAGCAGAAGAGATGTAGTTTACAACTAGATATGAAAGAAAAAAATATTAAAAATATGCTGAGTTTACCAACAATAGAGGCCTTTGTTGGTAATACACCACTTGTTAAGTTACAACGTATTCCTAAAAAATCTAGTAATGTCATATTGGGTAAACTTGAGGGTAATAATCCTGCAGGATCAGTGAAGGATCGGCCGGCTTTAAGCATGATCAAGCATGCCGAGGCACGCGGTGAAATAAAACCGGGGGATACGCTTATAGAGGCGACTAGTGGTAATACTGGTATTGCTCTAGCAATGGCCGCGGCAATACGTGGTTATCGTATGATATTAGTCATGCCAGAAAATATGAGTATCGAACGTCGAGCAGTAATGAAAGCATTTGGCGCTGATATCATCCTTACATCTAGTGATGGAAGTATGGAAGAGGCAATAGATGTTTCTCGTGAGATGGAAGCTAGCGGGAAAGGGAGAATTTTGGATCAATTTGGAAATCTGGATAATCCGCTTGCTCATTACGAAGGAACGGGCCCTGAGATATGGAGGGATACAGATGGTAAAGTAACTCACTTTGTTAGTGCAATGGGCACTACGGGAACAATAATGGGTACCTCACGTTTTTTGAAAGAAAAAAATCCTAATATAAAAATTATTGGGGTACAACCCGAAGACGGTGCTCGTATCCCAGGAATTAGGCGCTGGCCTAAAGAATATATGCCAAAAATATTTGAGCCTATCAGAGTGGATCAGATCATTGATGTATCACAAGACCTAGCTGAAAAAACTACCATAGAATTGGGAGCTAAGGAGGGTATATTTGCCGGAATATCTTCAGGCGGTTCAGTTGCTGCAGCGTTGCAAATTTCAAAAGAAGTTGAAAATGCGGTCATTGTTTCAATTATTTGTGATCGCGGCGATCGTTATCTTTCTACAAATGTTTTTTCCTAGATATTGTTTTTTGGAGATTTTCATAGAATGAATATTCTCGTATTTGATATCGAAACAATTCCAGATATTAATTCAGGTAAAACAATTTTCAATCTACAGGGTTTAAATGATAAAGATGTATCCGATGTTATGTTTAACCAGCGTTATCAAAAAAGTAATGGTAAGACAGAATTCCTACAACATTATTTGCATAAAATTGTTGCAATATCAGTGGTATTAAAAACAAATGATAAATTAAGCGTGTGGTCACTAGGCCAAAAAGATTCAACAGAATCAGAATTATTGGTGCGTTTTTTTGAGGGAATTGAACGATATACACCGACTCTTGTTTCTTGGAATGGGAGTGGTTTTGATTTACCCGTAATACATTATCGTTCGTTAATTCATGGAGTCAGTGCAGAGCGTTATTGGGAAAATGGAGATGGAGATCAATCCTTTCGTTGGAATAATTATTTAAGTCGTTTTCACAGTAGACACACTGATTTAATGGATGTTTTGTCAGGCTATACCGTATCAGCAAAGGCTCCTTTGAATGAAATTGCAAGCATTTTAGGTTTCCCTGGAAAAATGGATATGAGCGGCGATCAGGTGTGGGATTATTATTTAGCTAATGATATAGAAACCATTCGTAATTATTGTGAAACTGATGCACTTAATACTTATTTAGTATATTTAAGATATCAACTTATACGCGGCAAATTAAATGATAATTTATATTTGGACGAATGCGAGAAGGTTAAAGAAATGTTGTTGAATGAAAGTAAAATGCATCTAAAAAAATTCCTTAAAGTATGGCAAAAAGATAAGTAAGTAAATATTTTAATCCACGTTAATATTCTCTAGTATATGTAAGTATGAAAATAGGAGTTTCTAAGACCAATATTTTTTTAATTATATTGGTTCTACTCATACAATTTTTTATTTATGGCTGTAAAGAGTCAGATAGAAATACTATTGCGATGGGTTTGAGCGCATCTCCAATAAACTTAGACCCACGTTATGTGACCGATGCTATTTCTTATCGAATTTCGAGACTCATATATATGAGTCTTGTTGACTTTAATGAGAGTTTTCATGTGATACCTGAATTAGCAACTTGGGAAAAGTTATCACCAACTCATTACAGATTTATATTAGGCGAAAAGTTTAGAGAGTTTCACAATGGCTCCCTATTAACTTCGAAGGATGTTAAGGCGACATATCAATCAGTATTGGATTCAGAAATTTCTTCTCCACACAGAGCTTCTATAGCAATGATAGAATCTATTGAAACTGTAGATCAAAATATAATAGATTTTAAATTATTTTATCCAGATCCCTTTTTTCCTGGGCGTTTAGTAATTGGTATTCTTCCTATGGAATTAATAAATAAAAAACATAATTTTGCAAGAGATCCAATCGGGAGTGGCCCAATGAAAATATTACATTGGGCTAATGATGAAAACCTGAAGCTTCAACGCTTGAGTGACGGTAAAATAATTGAAATGATTACATTAAAAGATCCAGTAGTAAGAGTTTTAAAATTATTGAAAGGCGACATAGATTTAATTCAAGGGAATTTACCCCCCGAAGTTATTGATTGGCTTAGTCGAAAGCAATTAGTTAATGTTGAAAAAAAAATAGGAAATACTTTTACATACCTCGGATTCAATCTTGAAGATCCAATTACAAAAAATCTTTTAGTTCGAAAAGCCATCGCACACGCCATTGATAGAGAATCTATAATAAAATATGTTATGAAATCATCAGCTAGAAAAGCTGGTTCCCTGTTACCCCCTGAACATTGGGCAGGGCATTCTGCTTTAACGGGAATTGAATATAATCCCGAAAAATCTAAAATGTTACTCAAGCAAGCTGGCTATGGCGATCCATCTTCTTTAAAGTTAGTATACAAAATTTCGAACGACCCTTTTCGGCTTCGTCTTGCGACTATAATTCAACAGCAGTTGAAATCTGTGGGGATCAAAGTCGAAATTCGTAGTTATGATTGGGGTACATTTTATGGTGATATTAAAAATGGAAGGTTTCAGATGTATAGTTTGTCTTGGGTTGGATTAAAAATGCCAGATATTTTTTATTATATATTTCATAGCAAATCTATTCCCCCATATGGTGCAAATCGGGGACGATTTAATGACAGTGAAATTGATGTTATTCTAGAACTAGCCAAAACCGAAACTTCCTTGAGCAAACAGGCACTCCTCTACAAGGACCTTCAGGAAAATTTAATAAAATCGTTACCATATATTCCTTTGTGGTATGAAGATAACGTTTTGATTTCTAAATTTGCGATAGAAGGTTATAAATTGAGAGCAGATGGTAATTTTGATTCACTAATGAGCATAAAAAATAATTAATATCTTTTATGCATATTGAAATATCAATATCAAATCAAGTATTAACTCTTTATAAAAAGAAGAGCATTATCAAACGTTATTCTGTGTCGACTGCAAAAAAAGGGGCTGGGGAAATTATGAATAGTGAATGCACGCCAAGAGGTGAGCACGTTATCGCTGAAAAAATCGGAGAAGGAGCCGAAGAAAATTCTGTTTTTGTTGGAAGAGTGCAAACTGATGAATCATATGATTTACAATTACGTAAATTACAACCTAATCGTGATTGGATACTCACTCGAATATTATGGTTAAAAGGTATAGAGGATGGCAAAAACAAAGGCTCTGGTTTAGATAGTTATGAGAGGTATATCTATATACATGGCTCTCCAGATGATGTTGAGATGGGTAAACCAGGCTCAAAAGGTTGCGTTAGAATGAAAAATAGTGATGTTATAGAGTTATTTGATTTAGTCGAAGTTGGAACTCGGGTAACCATTAGTGAGAAGTAAATAGAAATTAATAAAAAAAATTGTGTATTTTAATTATTTAATTAAACGTTTACTAAGTGCTGTATTTGTATTATTCAGTATTTTAACTTTTGTATTTTTTCTAATTCATATTATTCCAGGCGATCCAGTAGAGGTAATGCTAGGTGAGTCTGCAAGGATTGCTGATAGGGATGCTTTGAGAGCATCTCTCGGTTTAGATCAACCAATTAATCAGCAATGGCTTACTTATATGAACGATTTTTTTCATTATGACCTTGGTAAATCAATTTATTCTAATGAACATGTAACGCACCTACTATCAAAACATATTTTTGCTACATTTTTATTAAGTCTTGCAAGTCTGGTAGTTGCGCTATTAATTGCTGTACCAATTGGAATATATTCTGCGGTATACAAAGGATCGATTTTAGATAAATCAACAATTTTCTTAGCAACACTTGGTATTTCTATACCAAATTTTGTAATGGGGCCGTTATTAATTTTGATTTTTTCTCTTTGGCTGGGATGGTTACCAGTAAGTGGTAACGATGGGTTAAGTTCATTAGTTTTGCCAGCATTAACATTAGGCTCTGCACTTGCAGCAATTCTATCTAGAATGATTCGTTCTTCAATGTTAGAAACAATGCAACAAGATTACATCCGTTCAGCACGTGCACGCGGTTTATCTGAATTTAAAGTGTTAGTATTTCATGCTTTACGTAATGCAGCTTTACCTGTAGTTACTATTTTGGGCATGCAATTTGGAACACTTTTAGCTGGAGCAGTAATCACTGAGACAATATTTTCATGGCCAGGAATAGGCCAACTGATGATTGAATCAATACAAAAAAGAGATTATCCAATAGTTCAAGGATGCGTAATAATTATTAGCTTTACCTATGTTTTAGTGAATCTTATAACTGACTTCATATGTATTTTACTTGATCCAAGAATAGATGCGAACTGATGACTAAGAAATTAAATATATATTTTTTTGTCGTATTATTTTGGCTTTTTTGTGCGCTATTAGGAATACTTAATCCATTTCATGAAAATCAAATTGTATTAAATAAAATTTTACAGGAGCCATCATGGAATAATTGGTGTGGATACGATCATCTAGGTAGATCAATTTGTGAGAGAATTATTCTTGGCGCTAAAACGTCATTTAGTGTTGCAATTATTGTAGTTCTAATTTCTTTCATTGTAGGCACCACTTTAGGTGTAATTGGGGCATGGTTTGGCGGTATTTATGACAAAGTGCTCGTAATATTAATCGATATTTTTATTGCATTTCCTGGGATATTACTGGCAATTGCTTTAGCTGGACTGTTGGGACCAGGGCTCATAAATACGGTTATTGCTCTATCAATTGTTGGCTGGGTTGGATTTTCAAGATTAGCGAGAGTCCAGACATTAAGTATAAAAAATCGTGATCATATTGCTGCAGCACAAGCTCTTGGAACGATGGATTATCGCATTACCCTAAAGCATGTATTGCCATTAATCATGGCGCCATTGATAATTGAAGCCACATTTTCTGTCGCAGGAGTTATTATTGCTGAAGCTGGATTATCTTTTCTTGGTTTAGGCATACAACCACCTGTTGCTTCATGGGGGTCAATGATAAAGGATGGTAGTCAATATATGCTTGTTGCACCACACGCGGTCTTGATACCGAGTTTTGCTATTCTTTCGTTGGTGTTGTGCATAAATTTTTTAGGCGATCATATTAGAGATATGTTAGACATTACGGAATCAAAATGAAAAACCTCAAAGTACAGCCGCTAGGACCAATTATGTGTGATCTTAACAGCACTGAGTTGGGTTTTGATGAAATCGAATTATTACAACATCCGCTTATAGGTGGCGTTATTCTCTTTTCTCGTAATTATGAATCACAAGAACAATTATCTGAATTAACACTAAAGATTCACCAATTACGTCGACCATCGCTATTGATAGCCGTTGATCATGAAGGTGGTAGAGTACAGCGTTTCAAAAATGGCTTTAGTCAATTACCAGCTTGTGGTTTGATAGGTAAGTGTGAACCGTTGGCAAAAGCCAAACAATTAGCTGAAAATACTGGCTGGCTTATGGCAATTGAATTATTGTCTGTTGGAGTTGATTTTAGTTTTGCTCCAGTATTAGATATTGGAGGAGAGATAAGTGAAGTTATAGGGGATCGTGCTTTTCACATTGAACCAGATAAAATCTCAAAATTAGCAAATTCTTATATGCTTGGTATGAGAAAAGCTGGCATGTCAGCTGTTGGCAAACATTTCCCAGGGCATGGCTCGGTTATAGAGGATTCGCATATTTCAATTCCACTAGATAATCGTCAATTTGATGATATTCTTTTACAAGATATCATTCCTTTTAAAGCTTTGATTGAAGCTGGAATTCCAGGACTAATGCCGGCACATATTACCTTCCCAGAAATTGACGACAGACCAGCTGGATTTTCCTCTATTTGGTTAAACGAAATACTAAGAAAACAATTAAAATTTAAGGGGACAATTTTCAGTGATGATCTTAGTATGAAGGGGGCAGAGACTGTAGGCGATTACATTGAGAGAACCGCACTTGCGCTTGAAGCTGGTTGTGACATGGTACTGGTATGTAATAACAGAGAAGGCGTTACCTATATATTAGATAACATGGGTAAAATAGACGATAACAAATCCAGAGAACATTTAGAAAATATGCGAGGTAACTTTAGTTTCACATATCTAGAACTTAAAACTAGAAAAATATGGCAAGAAAAATCGAATCAAATTAATAATTTTTTACATAATTAGAATTAGCTAAAATTCTTTGAATAATTTTAAATTAGGAATATATAAATGAATTTTTTGGAAATGATACAGATTGATAATGCATATTTAGGTAGAGAAGCATGGATAATGGAAGTATTTATTATCGTGTTGATTACAGGTTTCATAAATTGGGTTCAAAAAAAATTACACAACAGAATAATTTCAAAGTTAGAGAAAACAAGAACTTTTTGGGATGATGCTTTTTTTGAAGCTACGAAAAAACCAGTTTCATTTTTAATTTGGATATCAGGTATAGCGTTTGCAGCATATATAGTTGGTAAGAATACAGATTCGGTATTATCTATTGCTGTGTCGCCTATGTATCAAACTGGTATTCTTTTTACCGTTTGTTGGTTTTTAATAAGGTTTATAAAACTTGTTGAAAAAAATATGATCACACATAAACGATTATCTGGTGATGATATTGATGAGACTACTGTTGATGCGGTTGCTAAACTATTACGAATATCAGTTATTATTACAGGCGTTTTGGTAGCGTTACAGTCTTTAGGTTACAGTATTTCAGGAGTTTTGGCATTTGGCGGTGTTGGAGGAATAGCAGTAGGTTTTGCTGCCCGCGATCTATTAGCTAATTTTTTTGGAGGCTTAATGATATATATGGATCGTCCTTTTAACGTTGGCGAATGGATACGTTCACCTGATAAGGAAATCGAAGGAACAGTTGAAAAAATTGGATGGAGATTAACGACAATAAGAACATTCGATAAACGTCCATTATATGTCCCAAACTCTTTATTTAATAATATTTCTGTCGAGAATCCATCAAGAATGTCAAACAGAAGAATTAAAGAGACCATTGGTATTCGTTATGATGATCTATCTAAAATGAAAAAAATTATTGATGATGTAAAAAAAATGTTGAAAGAACATCCAGAGATCGATAAGAATAAAACTTTAATTGTAAATTTTAACGAATTTGCTCCTTCTTCTTTAGATTTCTTCGTGTATACATTTACAAAAACAACAGATTGGGTGCATTACCATGAAATAAAACAAGAAATAATGTTAAGTATAATTAATATAATCGAATCTAATGGTGCAGAATGTGCATTTCCAACATCAACTTTACATATTTCTTCTGGTACTGATGCATCAAATGCTCAGTAATTAAAATATTCTATAATAATTTATGCTATGTAAATTTAAAAAAATGCAAGGAATTGGAAATGATTTTGTTTTGATAGATTCGTTTTCTGAACCTTTAATATTAACTACCGAGCAAATCAAGTATATTGCAAATCGAAATTTTGGAGTTGGTTGCGATCAAGTCTTGTTGCTAGAACCACCAAAGGATGATGAATCTGATGTTTATTATAGAATTTTCAATTCAGATGGCAGCGAAGTAAGTCAATGTGGTAACGGTGCTCGCTGCTCAGCCATATATCTTTATGACAAAGGTTTGGTAAAAAAGCAAAAGATGATAGCAGAGACTAAGAGTGGAAAGCTTGTCTTAAAAATAAATAAAGATAATTCTGTAACAGTAAATATGGGAATTCCAAAATTTGAACCGAAGGATATCCCTATAAATTATGAGAAAAAAATGAAAAATTATTCACTAAGATTAAATAGTGAGAATATTGAGTTTGGAGCTGTTTCTATTGGAAATCCACACGCTATAATTTTTGTAGATGATATTGAATTAACATCGATTGAAAAAATAGCAATTAAAATACAACAAGATAAAATTTTCCCTGAAGGGGTAAACGTTAGTTTTGTACAAATATTGGATCGAAAAAAAATCAAACTTCGTGTATTCGAGCGCGGAGTTGGCGAAACACTTTCCTGTGGTAGTGGCGCATGTGCGTCAGTTGTTGTAGCAAGTCAAAGGGGAGGTCTTGAAGAGAATGTTGAAGCTGAATTACGCGGAGGTGTTTTAAAGTTAAGCTGGGCGGGTGAGGGCAAACCAATTTTTATGAATGGCCCTGTATCTACAGTATATGATGGTGAAATTGAATTATGAGTTTAAAGAAGAAAGAAAACCAAGCTGTTGAGAGCCTCTCTGAAATTTCAGTTGTCAATTACCTAAGAAAAAAACGTGATTTTTTTGAAAAAAATTACGAAATACTATCTGAGTTGAAAATCCCACACGAGAGTGGCACAGCTGTTTCACTTATTGAAAAACAGTTGTTTTTGCTTCGTGAAGAAAATCAAAAAATCAATAAACAAATGTGTGAACTAATAGAAATTGCAAGGCAGAATAATGAACTAGCTCTACGAATGCATCAACTAATACTAACTTTAATGGGCGACAACAATCCTAGTGAAACATTCAGCCTGATGTATGAAAGTCTAAAGAAAAATTTTCATGCTGATAAAGCTGTAATTAGATTATTTATAAATCCTGGTAGCATCTATATTTCTACCATAGATGAATTTATCAGAAATGATTCAGATGAAAAATTTTTATTTAATGATGTATTAAAGAAAAAAGTTCCAATGATTAATGCAATAGATGATGAGCAGCAAGTTTTTCTTTTTGGTAAGCATGGCGATAGTATTAAGTCATCCGTCTCGGTTCCATTGCATGGTGCTAATTGGGAGGGAATATTGGCTATTGGAAGTTTTGATTGTGAGCATTTTCAGCCAAATATGGGAATTGAATTACTTTGTAATTTTGGGGAAATATTGAGCTTAATAATAAAACCTTGGTTTGAAGAAACATAATAATGTCTATTCAGTTATTAGATAATCAGTTACTTGAGTCTTTTATAGACACCTTGCATCACTTATCTATTCATACTCGAAGTGCATATGTAAGGGATCTAAAGCATTTACAAAAATTTTGTATAAAAGAACATATAATGAAATGGTCTGATTTAAAAAGTCAACAACTAAGAAATTTTATTGCATATAGACATCGAAATGGTATTTCAGGACGCTCACTACAGCGAAATTTGTCATCTGTAAGAGCTTTCTATCGTTATTTATTAAAGGAAAATAAAATCACTTCTAATCCTGCTGAAGGTATTATAACTCCTAAAATAATTCGAAAATTACCAAAACTGTTAGATGTAGATCAAACCCATCAACTTTTAGATATTAAAAAGGATGACATTTTATCAATACGTGATATAGCGATTATTGAGTTGATCTATTCGTCAGGCTTACGTTTATCGGAAGCAATAGGTTTAGATATTGACGATATAGATTTTTCAGATAAAGTTTTAACAGTGATAGGAAAAGGAAAAAAAACACGCAATATTCCTATAGGAAAATATGCAATTGAAGCAGTTAGTAAATGGCTAAAATATAGAGATAAAATCGTAAATGTTGAAGAAAAAGCCCTTTTTGTAAGTAACAGAGGAAAACGAATTAGTTCAAGATCAATACAGGAGCGTATTAAAAAGTGGTCAAAAAAGCAGGGTTTACCTACCCATGTTTATCCTCATATGTTAAGACATTCATTTGCAAGTCATTTATTAGAGTCTAGTGGAGATTTAAGAGCTATTCAGGAATTTTTAGGGCATGCAGATATTAGTACTACTCAGATATACACACACTTAGATTTTCAGCATTTAGCTAAAGTCTATGATAAAACTCACCCAAGAGCACGACGTATTCACCGTAAAAAAACAAATTAATATTAAAATAATTTTCTAAAACGCGAAAAAAGCTTAAATATATAATTAAGTTCATGCGAAATAATTGTATATTGAAAAAAATTATGTACCATAAATGAAAAATACCTAAAAAAGTATTACTCGTTATAGGGAAATATGGCAAAAAATAATTTATATCCGAAAGAAATATCGTTACACAAACAATCTAGAATTCTTGAAATAATTTATGATGATGGGGAGTGTTTCAAGTTGACATGTGAATATCTACGTGTTTTTTCACCATCAGCAGAGGTTAGGGGGCATGGTCCAGGACAAGAAGTATTACAGTTTGGAAAAGAAAATGTAAATATTAACAAGATAGAGCAAGTTGGTAATTATGCAATTCGACTGATATTTGATGATGGCCATGAAACAGGTCTGTATTCTTGGGACTATTTGTATGAATTAGGAAGTACTCAAAAAGATAAATGGAATAGTTATATAGCGGCACTAAAAGAATTAGGATAGCAACGTAAAGAATATGATTAGAAAAAAAACCAATTTTGGTTATGAAACTGTATCTCCAGAAGAAAAAACTGAGCGTGTAGAAAAAGTATTCAGTTCAGTTGCCAGCGAATATAATCTTATGAATGATATCATGTCATTCGGTATTCATAGATTATGGAAAAAGTTTGCTGTTAATTCATGTGGAATCAAAAAGAACTCACGAGTATTAGATCTAGCCGGAGGCACGGCAGATATTACGAAGCTTGTCCATAGTAGGCTAAGTCAAGATGGGCATGTAACATTGTGCGATATAAATGAGAATATGTTGAACTATGGGAGAGACTGTTTAATTAATAGCGGTATAATCAATAATGTAGATTTTGTAAGGTCAAATGCTGAAAATTTGCCTTTTAGGGATAACACCTTTGATTTTATGATAATTGCTTTTGGTCTTAGAAATATCACAAATAAAGAAACAGCGTTATATTCAATGTATAAAAAACTTAAATTTGGCTCCAAATTAGTTATTTTGGAGTTTTCAAAAGTTACGGTACCAATAGTGGATAAGTTTTATAAAAAATATTCATTTAGATTTATACCTATGCTTGGAGAATTAATAGCAAAAGATAAGAATAGTTATAAGTATTTAGTTGAATCTATTCAAGTTCATCCAGATCAAGAAGAAATATCTTCGATGATGAAAAAAGCTGGATTTAGAAAAATTAAATATACTAATCTTTCATTTGGAATAGCAGCTGTTCACGTAGGCTACAAGATTTAATTCAATATATAAAAATGGAATTTTTTATAAAAAAATTTGAAAAATATATTAATAAAATTCTAAGTACAGATGAAGAAACATTATATGCACTAAGAAAATTAGAAAATAAAGTTATTGCTTTTAAGTTTATAAATACAAAAATTAAATTTTATCTATTTCCAATGGAGTATGGTTTTAAGATAGATAGTATTTGTAATAAGAAACCCGACGTTTTAATAAATAGCACACCAGTCAATTTTTTAAGGATATTAATACCTTCGAAATATAACACAGCAGCTTCATCAATCGATGTAAAGATAGAAGGCGATATCAAAATTGCTCATGAGCTTCAAAAAATAATGAATAATTTTGAAATAGATATAGAAGATCCTTTATCAAATTTAGTCGGAGATAGATTAGCATTTCAACTTGTAAAATTAACACATAAAATAAGTCAACTTTCTTTAAAATCTTATGAAACAATAATAGCAGATATAAGCGAATACTTGAGATTTGAAGTAGATATGCTGCCAGATGAGTTACTAGTAGAAGAATTTCTGAAAGATGTTGATACTATAAGAAATGACGTTGATAGAGTATCGCAAAGAGTGGCAAAACTTAATTCCCTTATAACAAAAAAATAAACAAAGTAGTTACTCATGCAACAATTTTTTAGATTATTAGCAATACAAAAAGTATTAATTTCACATGGACTCGATGAGATTATTTTTGCAACCCACTTATTTAGGCCTATTCGTTTTCTTTTCTATATTTTTCCATGGAATTGGTTTAATCATACTTCTATACCTCGAGCAAAAAGGATACGAAATATGCTGGAGGATCTTGGTCCAATTTATGTAAAGTTTGGTCAGATACTCTCAACCCGTCGTGATTTAATTCCAGAAGATATTGCAAATGAGTTTGCTGAATTACAAGATAATGTTGCCCCATTTTCTGGAGAAATAGCACGAAAAATTATCGAAGATGCATATCATTGTAGAATTAACGATGTTTTTTTGGAATTTGATGAAGTGCCATTAGCATCTGCATCTGTTGCACAGGTGCATAGTGCAAAACTAAAAGATGGTAGAGATTTTATTATAAAAGTTATAAGACCTGGAATTGATGTAATAATTAAAAAAGATTTAGATTTACTAAAATTACTTGCACGAAAAGCTGAAAAATATAATAAAAATGCAAAATCTTTAAAATTTACAGGCGTTATAGAAGAGTTTGAAAGAACAATATTTAACGAATTAGATTTACAAAGAGAAGCTTCAAATGCATCTCAATTATATCGCAATTTTGAGAATGAGGATTGCTACTATGTGCCAAAAATTAATTGGGAGCTTACCAAAAGAAACGTGTTGGTTATTGAGCGCATAGATGGAATTCCAATTCGTGATATAGAAGCACTAAATGCAGCTAATATTGATTTAAAGTGTTTAGCCGAATTTGGCGTTAAGATATTTTTTACTCAAGTATTTAGAGACAATTTTTTTCATGCAGATATGCATCCTGGAAATATATTTGTTGCTCCAGGAAATTCGAAAGAATCACCTATAATTAAAGTTATCGATTTTGGCATTATGTGTTCATTAACAGAGTACGACCAATATTACCTAGCTAATAATTTAATGGCTTTTTTAAATCATGACTATCATAGAGTTGCTATTTTACATATTAAGTCTGGTTGGGTTCCCAAAGAAACACGTGTTGATGAATTGGAAGCTGCTATTAGGACAGTTTGTGAACCATTATTAGATAGACCAATACATGAAATATCATTGGGAGAACTTTTACAGAGACTCTTTGAGATTGCTCGTTCTTTTGAGGTTGAAATAATGCCACAATTAATTTTATTGCAAAAAACCATAATAAATATTGAGGGAATTGGTCGACAGCTCTATCCAGAGCTTAACTTATGGGAGACTGCGCGACCTGAAATGGAGCGTTGGATGAAAGAAAGAGTAAGTCTTACTGCCATAATGAAAAGATTGATGCTTAATTTACCGGCAGTAATTGAAAAATTACCAGAGCTACCTAATAAAATTATTGATCTTATCGATAAACTTCATGATGGTAAGATAGAAATGGAAAATAAATCAGAGGAAATACATAAGCTCAGAATAGATATTAATAAACACAATCGCAGAACAATTATGTCAGTGATCGGTTCAGGTTTAATTTTGTCTTCCTCTATTATATACGCACTAAATAATACTACCCATGGTATTTTTCTTACTATACCAAGTATTTCGTGGATATTAGGTTTATTTGGATTAATTTTCATATATTTTTCATGGAAAGACTAAGTTAGCATTTTTTGTAATTAAACTATTTTTTCTCGTTCTTTTTTTTATGAGTGACTTAATTCCAACAAGCTTCACATCATGTTTATTAATATCTTTCAAAAAATTTGAGAGTGCTTCTATAGTATTATTATATGGATGACAAATTGCTAGCGCAGTTCCTTGTTTTTTTGCAATATTAACCAATTCAAATATTTTTTTATTTATATGATTTTTATCTTTTTGGTTATCAAGGAATATATCTCTTGATATAAATGGAACACCATTTTGCTTTGCTATTTTACCAGCAACACTGTTAGGACCTGTTAAGCTATCAACATAAATGTAGTCATATTTACTTATAATATCCATTAGCCATTTCATATGGCCAGGATGACGTGTTAATAAACTCCCCATATGATTATTTATTCCAATTATGTTAGGTAAAGAATTAATATTATGCTTTAGTATTTTTGAGAACTCTTTTTTTGTCATGCTTAATGTTAGTGCACCAGGACCCAAAAGATCATTATTCGTTAAAGCTTGCATTGGCTGATGTAATAGAATTTGTTTTTTATTTTTAAATGCTATTTCAGATATTTTATTTGCATAAGGGGAATGCGGTAAAATTGCATAGGTTATAGGTCCAGGAAGCGATAATGCGAGCATATCTTCCTTAGGTTTATAGCCAAGATCATCAATTATGATTGCAATATAAGGTTTTTCTTTTATTTCTGAATATGAATTAAATGAAAACAAGCAGGAGATAAAAAATATGAAAAAATATTTATATTTATCTCGAATATATCCAAAATTCATCTTTTATTTAACCTTTTTTAGGTAAATTGATAATCCCTTCAAAACATTTAATGCTTCATATAGTTGGTAATCATTCTCTATGAGCAAGGCATTATTTATATTTTCTTCTTTTTCTTCATCATCATTAGATTTTTTATTATCTAAATGCCCGCTTAAATCAGATTCTTTTATTAGCCCATTATTTTGAATATCTTTTTTCAAATCGAATTTTATATTTTTTACAATCATATCGGGTTCGATACCCGAGGCTTGTATGGAACGTCCCGATGGCGTGTAATAGCGTGCCGTTGTTAATTTTAATGCTGTTCTGTCGTTCATTGGCAAAATAGTTTGTACTGAGCCTTTACCAAATGTTTTTTCACCCATTATTACAGCTCTTTTGTGGTCTTGTAATGCTCCAGCGACGATTTCAGAGGCAGATGCTGATCCACCATTTACAAGAATAATAATTGGAGTGTCTTTTAACATTTCAGATGGCTTTGCATTAAATTTAAGTTTTGAATCCTTGATTCGGCCCTCTGTATAAACAATCAATCCGTTATTAAGAAATAGGTCTGACACACCAACAGCTGCATTAAGAAGTCCACCAGGATTATTTCTTAAATCCAATATCAAACCTTTTATATTGTTATTATTTTCATTTTTTAGTTTCATTAATCCTTTTTTTAGATCATCGACAGTATGAGTTTGAAAATTAGAAATACGTATATAGGTAAATCCAGGTTCTATTGTTTCAGTTTTTATATTCTCAACAGTAATAATATCTCGCACTATACTTATCTCGAATGGTTTATTTTCACCTTCTCTAACTATAGTTAGAGTAATTTTACTTCCAGGTTTACCTCTCATCATTTTTACTGCTTCCATTAATGATATGCCTTTAACAGATTTATTATCAAGACGAATAATAAGATCTCCAGCTTTTATTCCAGCTCGTTGTGCAGGAGTTCCATCAATTGGAGATATAACTTTTACAAATCCATCTTCATAACCCACTTCAATACCAAGTCCACCAAATTCGCCAGAGGTGCCCTCTTGTAATTCTTTATACGCATCTTCATCTAGATATGTAGAGTGCGGATCAAGTCCTTGAAGCATTCCTCGGATAGCATTTTCAAGAAGTTTTTTGTCATCAACATCTTCTACATAATCATCCTTAATTTTTGAAAAAATTTCAGTGAAAGTTCTTATTTCATCTAAGGGTAGTATTGTGTCACCATCTTCATTAGCTAGGGAGATTCTAGATATAAATAATGCAGGTAAAAAAATTAGTAGTAGTATTTTTTTGTAGGTAACCATTTTTTCCGTCCTATTTGCTTAATTTTATTTTTATATGTTGTTTCTTTTAATAATATATACATTATTAATTTTTGCACCATTGAGATGGATTTAATGTTTTTTTGCCTTTTCTAATCTCAAAATAAAGTGCAGAGTTATTTTGCCCCCCACTATCCCCAACAGAAGCTATTATTTCTCTGGCTTTTACAGAATCACCCGCGACCTTTAATAGTTGTTGGTTATGTCCATATAGGCTTAAATAGTCATTATTGTGGTCAATAATAACTAGCAAGCCATAATTTTTAAACCAGTCTGCAAATACGACTTTTCCATCACTTATTGCATGAACTTTTGAGCCATGATTTGCTCCTATCAAAACTCCTTGCCATTTCAAACCAGTTATTTTTTTTTGCACACCGTATTTTTTTAATAATTTTCCTTTTACTGGCCATACTAATTTACCTTTTTTTTGTATAAATGAAATATTATTTTCATTATAGTTAGTAATATTTTTATTATTTAATTTTATTTTATTTAAAAGCCTAGCAAGATCGCGTTCATTTTCTTTTAAAAGTAATAATTCAATATTCTGATTTTTTATATAATTTTTTATCTCTACTATAGAGTTTAATCTTTTTTTCCTTATTTTATTGAAATTATTTAATTTATACTGGTATTTATTATTTAATATCTCAAGGTTATTATTTTCATCATTTATTTCTTTCTCTAGAATTTTTATTCGTGTTAGATTGTCATTTAAATTTTTTATACGATTGGAACGCGCATAATTATCATAATCATAATAGGCAATAACACGATTTATTTGCGTCAAATCATCTTGATTAAGTAGTAACTTAATATAATTATATTTTCCTATTTGATAAATATTTCTAATTTGAGTTCTTAGCCTCATTTTTTCTTTCTTTATAATATTTTTATTTTCTTCTTCTTCTTCTTTTAATTTTAAAATAGTATTATTTCCTTTTAATATTTCTGAACGTGTGTTTTCCAATTGCATAAAAAGCTCGACTGCTAGCTTTTCATTTTTTCTTATATCTTTTTCAAATTTTTTAGCTTTTATTTTAGCATTACTAATATTTTTATTTACATCATTCATACGATTCTGTATGTTTTTTAGTTTTATTTCATTTTCATGACTAGATTGTTTTGCAATTAGATAATTAGAAAAAGTAAATAGGTATATTAAGATAAAGTATTTTATTTTTTTCTTCATTTGGAAATTTTTAGATTTTTAATTGATTTTATCTAATTTTTTTATATGGATTTATTTTTTTAATATATCTATTAATGATTTTCCTGTCATTTCCATAGGCTGTGGTATATCCATTATATCGAGTAAGGTTGGCGTTACATCTGACAAAGAACCTATTTCTGGGATAAACCTTGCTTCTCTACCAATATAAACCAATGGCACAAGATTACTTGTATGTGCAGTATGAGGCTGAGATTTAATCTTTTCAGTAGTGTATGATTTTATTTGTTCTGCGTTACCGTGGTCAGCTGTTATAAGTATTTCACTTCCAGCTTTTTTTGCTGCCTCAATAATTTTTCCTAAACATTTATCAATAGTTTCAATTGCTAATATCGTCGCATTAAAGTTGCCTGTGTGGCCAACCATATCAGCATTTGCAAAATTACAGATTATTGAATTATATTTATGGCTATTAATTGAATCTATTAAACGCTGTGTTATCTTTTCTGCACTCATTTCTGGTTCAAGATCATATGTTCTTACATGTGGAGATGGTACAAGTATTCTATCTTCCCCTTCAAACACACTTTCTGTTCCACCATTAAAAAAGAACGTTACATGTGCGTACTTTTCAGTTTCAGCTATCCTAAGTTGTTTTAGTCCAAGATCAGCTATATATTTACCAAAAACATTAGGAAGAGATACAGGAAGAAAAGCAACTGGAAACTCATATTCAACTTTATATGATGTTAAACTAATGAAAGACGATAATTTTGGCATCCTTTCTCTATGGAATGCTTTGAATGAAGGTTTTGTGAAGGCACGCGCCAACTGCCTTGCACGATCAGCACGGTAGTTAGCAAAAATAACAATATCTTCATCCTCAATAATAATAGGAGCTTCGCTAGATTTGGTTATTGCAGTTGGCGATATAAATTCATCAGTTTCATTTCTAGCATAGGCCATATCTATAGCGATAAATGGATCACTTGATCTATAGTTAGCTTTTCCTTGACTGATTACATCATAAGCAAATTTTGTTCTATCCCAATTTTTATTCCTATCCATCGCGTAATATCGACCCACAATAGAAGCAAATGAGCCTAATTCCAACTCTTTCATTTTTAATTGTGCTTTATGAATTGATTCTATTGCACATTTTGGTGTTGTATCTCGACCATCAAGAAACGCATGTAGAAAAAGTTTTTTAACACCGCATTTTTTAGCTAGTTTAATTAGAGCAAAAATATGATCTTCATGACTGTGTACCCCACCTGGAGAAAGTAGCCCAAGCAAATGGATAGCCTTATTGTTTTTTTTCGCATGGTTGAATGCGTTGTTTAATGTATTATTTTGATTGAAAGTACCATCTTTTATGGCTCTTGATATTCGAGTAAATTCTTGGTCAACGACTCTTCCAGCTCCAATATTCATATGACCAACTTCAGAGTTACCCATTTGTGATGCTGGTAGTCCCACATCAAGACCAGAGGCATTTATAAGGGTATGAGGGTATTTTTCCCAAATATTATCCCAGATTGGTTTGTTAGCAGAATAGATTGCATTGTATTCAGTATTATCAGTATGACCCCAACCATCCAGAATTATCAAAATGGTACGCTTATGGCCTAATTTAGTCATAGATGCTTATTCTCATTGAAGAAAATGACGAGAAAGTCGAATTCATTGAATTTTTTTGCAATTTCACGCTGCAAATAAATATATAATAGAGGTTTCCAGTTACGTCGTAAGCTATTAGCCCATTTGGTTATAGAATATTAACATGAAATTAATGAATACAACATGTTAAATAAAATTGTTGATAAAACAAATCAATAGTTTTTTCAACGTGAGATATATCGTATTATCAACTTAATTAAATAAATTTATGAGCAAGCTATTATGGAAAAGTTCCCCGAATTCGTATTAAATCATCCCTACTTATTTTCATTACTTTTTGTGATTTTGACCTTATTAATATGGAATATTTTTGGAGATGTAATCGGGGGTGTTAAAATGCTGACCTCAAGTCAAGTAACGCACCTTGTTAATCGTGAGGATGCAGAAATTGTTGATATTAGAAGTCAAAAGGAATTTGAAAATGGGCATATTATTAATGCAAGAAATATTAGTCCCAAAGAACTATCTAAAGAATTAGATAAATTAAGAAAAAATAATAAGGGTATTATATTTTGCTGTTCAAATGGCAGTGCTTCAGTAAAAGAGGCTCAAAAGTTAGTTAAACAAGGAGAGGAAATGATATTTTGTCTAAAAGGCGGAATTACTTCATGGCAAACCGCATCGTTGCCATTAACAAAAAAAAGCTAGATAGTTTTGATAGCTTATTTAAAAAATATAATACTTTAATTAGGATGAAAACATATGCCTGAGAAAGAAAAGAAATCAGAAGAAAATAATGACCCACAATTTTCAATTCAAAAAATATATATAAAAGATATTTCCTTTGAAACAACAAATACCCCCGAAGATTTTAAAACGGAATGGAAACCAGTAGTTGATATGCATATAACAAATGAAGCTACACCCTTGGGTGACGATTTGTTTGATGTCGTATTGTCAGCAACGTTGACAGTAAAAATAGATGATAGAGATATCTATTTAGTTGAAATTGATCAAGCAGGTATTTTTTTGATAAAAAATGTTCCCGAGGATGTTCTTGGACGTATGCTGGCAACATCATGTGCGAATATATTATTTCCATTTGCTCGTGAGGCGGTTTCGGATATTGTTACAAGAGGTGGTTTCCCTCAATTACTACTTACACCGGTTAATTTTGATGCTTTATATGATCAACAAAAAAAGCAAGCATCAGAGCAGGCAGCGAAGAATACAACACATTAGAATAAGGAATTGCTCCAATGAGTTCACAGTCATTATTAGTTCAAGGTGCTGGATCTTGGGGAACTGCGTTGGCTATGGTTTTATCTCGTAATTGTTATCAAATTTATTTATGGGATACTAATTTAGATACGATAAAGGCGATTAGATCAAATAGATGCAATGAAAGATACCTGCCTGGGCAAAAAATTCCAGAAAATATAATACCGATCGAATCGATTGAGGAGGTGCCGGACACAATAAATAAAGTTATTTGTGCGGTACCAAGTCACGCAGTTCGAAGTAGTTTGAATTTGTTAAAATCAATGCCCATTAATAGCATATGTATAGCCACAAAGGGTTTTGAGCCTAATACACAAAATCTAAATCATGTGGTAGCAGAAGAGGTTCTTAGTAATTCTTCGATTACCGTGCTCTCTGGACCTTCATTTGCAATAGAAGTGGCAGCAGGCTTGCCAACAGCAGTTACAATATCTTCAAAAGATATTGAAATTGCAAATGATTATGCAAGTCTTTTTCATACAAAAACTTTTAGAGTGTATGTTCATACTGATTATATAGGTGCGCAGATTGGTGGAGCGGTTAAAAATATAATGGCGATTGCAGCCGGTATATCAGATGGACTAGGTTTTGGAAGTAATGCTCGTTCTGCAATAATAACGCGTGGTTTATCTGAAATAATACGATTGGGAATGACAATGGGTGCTAAGAAAGAAACTTTTAAAGGTCTATCTGGTCTTGGTGATTTAGTCTTGACTTGCACTGATGATCAATCACGTAATAGAAGATTAGGTATTTTATTTTCTAAAGGATATACATCTGAGCAAGCATGCAATGAGATTGGTCAGGAAGTTGAGGGGTTAAACACCGCTAGAGAAGTTAATATTTTAGCAAAGAAAAATAATATAGAGATGCCTATTACCGAGCAAGTTGCAAGTGTTTTAGATTCTAGATGCACGCCGAAGGAAGCAGTTGAGAATCTTTTAAATAGAGAGCAAAGGAAAGAGTAGGTTGGTTTATTCGAACTTTTTTTGTCTCCAAGATTCATAAATAATAATACTTGCAGCGTTAGATAGATTAAGGCTTCTACTAGCTTTCATCATTGGAATTTTGAGAATTCTATTTGGTTTAAACTTATCCAATATTTTTTTTGGTAAACCTCTTGTCTCGGGGCCGAACAAGAAACTATCATTTTTTTTGAAAATACAATCTGAATAATATTTTTTCCCTTTAGTTGATATCGCATACAGCGATTTAAAGCCATTTTTATCAATATAATCATCAAAATTTTTATAATGGCAAACAGTAGACCAATCGATATAATCTAATCCAGCACGGCGTAGTTCCTTTGCCTTTATTTTAAAGCCCAATGGGTGTATCAAGTGCAATTTAGCTCCCGTATTAGTGCATAGACGCATAATATTTCCAGTATTTGGTGGAATTTCTGGTTCAAATAGAACAACATTAAACATATGTATAGTTTTCCATTAAGAATATCTAAATTATGGTTAAAAAGTCAGTAAAAATGAAAACAAATGAAAAACTTAATATAGATTTTTGTGGGTTGCAATTTAATTCGCCTTTAGTTTTATTATCCGGTTGTGTTGGTTTTGGTGAAGAATATACACGCATTAGTGGTTTTTCAAATAGAGATGTTGGCGCTATATGTCTAAAAGGAACTACCCTCGAACCTAGATTAGGTAATTCTCCACATAGAATTTCCGAGACTTATTTAGGAATGTTAAATGCTATTGGTTTACAAAACCCAGGATCTCAAGTTGTTGTTGACGAGTATTTACCAAACTTAGATTTTTCAGAAACACGCTTTATAGCAAATTTATCAGGCACAAGTATCGAAGAATACGAAAAAATAACTCGAATATTTGATGATTCACCAATAGATGCAATGGAAATAAATATTTCTTGTCCAAATGTTAAGAAAGGAGGGCTTGAATTCGGCAATGATCCTATTATGTCTGCAAAAGTTGTTGAAGCATGTCGAAAGGCTACAAAAAAACCGCTAATAACAAAATTATCTCCAAATCAAACGGATATCGCAGAAAACGCTCGATGTTGTATTGAGGCTGGGACAGATGGTTTTGCAGTAATAAATACAATAACAGGAATGGCGATTGATATAGAGAAAAGAAAACCAGTGATTGCTAATAATCAAGGAGGATTATCTGGTCCTGCTATTAAACCGATTGCATTACTTAAAGTGCATCAAGTTTATCAAGTTGCTAAGCATCACAAGATACCGATCATCGGACAAGGAGGCATTACAAAATTTCAAGATGTTATAGAGTTTATAATTGCTGGGTCGACTGCCGTTGGTATAGGAACCGCATTATTCTATCAACCATTAGTTTGTTCTAAGTTAAACCAAGAGCTTACTGAGTATTTAGAAAAAAATAATATAAGTAATGTTTTAGATCTTGTTGGAACTTTAGAATTAAATATTTAATTATTAATATTAATTGCGTTTCTTTTTTGCTCATCTTCGCCAGAATGCTGGTGTGAATAATACTAATAATGTAAATATTTCAAGTCTCCCAAGAAGCATTGCAATACAGAGAATCCACTTGGCCGCGGTATTAATATTGAAATAATTATTGCTTACTTCACCTAATCCAGGACCAAGATTATTAATACATGCAGATAGTGCTGAAAAAGCAGTCGTAAAGTCTATGTCAGTTGCCATTAATGCTAAAAGAAGAACTACGAATATTACAACGTAAACAGCTAAGAAACCCCATATTGCCTCAATAATTCGATCAGGTATCGGCTTGTCATCAAGCTTGATTGTGAATATTGCATTTGGATGAATAAGACGTTTTATTTCTCGAACTCCCTGTTTAAAAAGTAATAATATTCTAATAACTTTTATTCCTCCACCGGTAGAGCCAGCACAAGCCCCAATAAAACATGAAAGAATTAGCAATAACGGAGTAAAACCATGCCAGCTTTGAAATTCTGTTGTTGTGAAACCCGTTGTCGTTGCAATTGAAATTGATTGAAATAAACTTTCTCTGATCATTAATTTGTAATCGTGGTAATCGCCAGCAATCAAATTATAGATAGTGCATGTTACACAAATGATCAACAGGATTTTTAAATAAGCACGAAATTCAGCATCATTAAGGTATGGTCTAAAATTTTTATTTCGAAATGAGAGGAAATGTATACTAAAGTTTATCCCTGCTAATATCATGAAAAATATTGCTATGATTTCAATTGCGCTATTATTGAAAAAACCAATGCTTTGGTCGTGCGTTGAAAAACCTCCGATGGAAACAGTAGAAAAACTATGAGCAACTGCATCAAAAACATCCATTCCTGCAAGAAAATATGATGCTGCGCATGCGATTGTCATCGTTAAATATACATACCAAAGTGATTTTGCCGTTTCCGTTATTCTAGGAGTTAATTTCGTATCTTTTACTGGGCCTGGTGTCTCAGCGCGATACAGTTGCATACCACCAATACCCAACATTGGCAGAATTGCAACAGCTAGAACGATAATTCCCATTCCTCCAAGCCATTGTAGTTCGTGTCGGTAAAATAGAATTGATTTAGGCAAATTATCAATTCCAATAATTATTGTAGCTCCAGTTGTCGTTAATCCTGAGATTGACTCAAAAATAGCATCTGTTGGACTTAAATCAGGAAAGCTTGATAGTAGTAATGGTACGCTGCCAGTCAGTCCAAGACCAACCCAGAAAAGTACAACAATAATGAAGCCATCACGCAATCTTAAATCATTCTTATTATTTCTTACTGGCAACCAAAGGAGTAAACCGATGGACAATATTATAAGAAAAGCAAGAACAAAACTCATTAGTGAGCCATCATCATAAGCAAGGGATATCACCAAAGGAGGTATCATCGTAAAGCTAAAGAGAATAAGCAAAATTCCTAAAATTCTGAGAATTACTGCATATTGCATATTTTTCCTCTTTTCTTAATATTTCAATTTATAAAAATGTAATATCAACCTGAAATAATGATTCAACCTTAGCTACATGTTTTTTATTTGATACTATAAGAATTAGATGATCGTTAGCTTCAATAATAATTTTTTTCTCAACCATTAACACATTACCACCACGTACAATCGCTGCAATTGTTGTTCCTTCAGGTAATTCTATATCTTGTATTCTTTTACCAACTACTTTTGATGATGATTCATCACCATGAGCAATTGCTTCTATTGCCTCAGCAGCACCTCTTCTAAGGGAATGCACAACTACTACGTCACCTTTTCTAACATGAGCAAGTAGACTACCAATAGTCGCTTGTTGTGGTGAAATAGCAATATCAATTGTATTACTTTGAACTAGATCAACATAAGCAGCACGATTAATTAAAGCCATTACTTTTCTTGCACCCAGACGTTTTGCAAGCATTGATGAAATAATATTTACTTCATCTGCATTTGTTAGCGCACAAAATACATCAGATGTATCTATATTTTCCTCGCTCAATAATTCTTCATCTGTGGCATCACCATTTAAAACTATTGTATTTTTTAATTTTTCAGATGCATTTGTAGCTTTCTTTTGATCCAATTCTAATAATTTTATGTTGTATTCATTTTCTAATGATTTAGCTAAGCGGAAACCAATATTACCTCCACCAGCAATCATAATATTTTTTAAAGGTTTATCTTGTATACGAATTTGTTGTAATAATTTATTCATTGATTTTTGAGAACTGACAAAAAAGACTTCATCTTCAGCTTTTATAACAGTATCACCATTTGGTATAATTGGTTTGCCACCACTGTATATAATCGCTATTTTATATTCTATATTTTTAAGTTTTTCTTTTAAATTACGTACAGAACAGTCTTTTAATACTCCACTGTAGGATGCACGAATAACAACCATTTGTACTTTTCCATCAGCAAAGTCTAAAACTTGAAGAGCGCCGGGATGTTTTATTAATTTTTTAATTTGTTCTGTAACTAATCTATCAGGGCTTATTAGAACATCTACAGGTAAGGCTTCTTGCGCGAATAAAGGGTGATTTTTTAGATATTCAATTTCTCGTATTCTCGCAATTTTTGTTGGTGTATGAAAAAGTGTATAGGCAACTTGGCAAGCTATCATGTTTACTTCATCACAATTCGTAACAGCTAAAATCATTTCGGCATCCATAGCCCCAGCTTTTTCTAACACCGATGGGTGTGAAGCAATTCCGGTAACTGTTCTCAAGTCAAAACGCTCACTAATTGCTTGTAATGCTGAAGGATTATTGTCAACTACCGTTATATCATTATTTTCTTTGACTAAATTTGATGCTACAGATGTGCCTACCTGGCCGGCACCTAGGATTATTATTTTCATTTCAGATTAATTCCTAGCATTTTAAGTTTTCTATACAGGTGTGTTCTTTCAATTCCAATTTGATTTGCCAATTTGCTTACGTTACCACTTGCTTTTTCCAATTGATACATAAGATATGCTTTTTCGAAATTTTCTCTTGCATCACGTAATGGCAGATCTAAATTAAGGATTTCCGTCTCATGTTTATTTTTGCTGATTTCATTACTTCCAAGGTATGATTGAATTTCATCCGTGTTTATCATTTCTTCCGTACCAAGAATTAATAGACGCTGAACAAGGTTTTTTAATTCACTTTCATTGCCCGGCCACTTATAACCTCTTAGCAGGTTTTGTGAGGAAACACTAAACTTCCTATATTTAAATGACTCCAATTCAATAAAATAATTTACGTAATACTCAAGCATCATAGGAATATCTTCATAGTGATCACGTAGTGGCGGAATATTTATAGGTAGCACATTTAATAAATAATATAATTCATCATGAAATTTATTTTCTTTTATTAAGTAATCGAAATCATATCGAGTAGCAACAATAATACGCATATTCATATTCATTAATTTAGAACTCCCTATGCGGCTATATTTTTTTATTTTTAATACATTAAATAAAAGCGATTGTAAGCTCGTATTAAGTTCACCTATATCATTTATATACAGGGTTCCTTGCGAAGCTTTTTCTAGTAGTCCATTGTGTATCTGGTTTTTTGTTTCGAAACCAAATAATTCCTTATCAGCACTTTTTTGATTTAAGGTCGAAACATTTACAATAACAAATGGCCCATTAGATTTCGGACTAAGTGAGTGCAAATATCTAGCATACATTTCTTTATTTGTTCCAGATTCTCCATGTATTAAGACACAAGCATCATGATTTGCAATTCGTGTAATTTTTGATTTTAAATCTTTAATTAATTCACTTTTACCAATAGGTTCAAGTTTTGAAACTGCAATTTGGTTTAATTTAAGATTTTCATTCTTAAGCAAAGATGACTCTAGAGCATGTTTAATTATCAGTAGCAATTTAGCAGTTGATAGTGGTTTTTCAATAAAGTCGTAGGCACCACCGCGAGTTGCCTCGACAGCTGTTTCAACATTTCCATGCCCCGACATCATTATTATTGGAACTTCATCTTTAAAGAAATTTTTCCATTCCTTCAGTAGAGTAATTCCATCAACATCTGGCATCCAAATATCGAGTAAAATTAGATTTGGAGTGTGTGTTGCGATGAGCTCTCTAGCTTTTGATGCATTTTCAGCTGCATCAACTGTAAATCCCTCGTCTTCAAGAATTTCCTGAACTAAGCCACGTATTTCAGGCTCATCATCAACAACAAGAATGTGTCGCTTGCTCATTTTCAATATATATCTTTTTCAAATATGAATTACTTTAATGGTAGTTTTATTACCGCACATGCTCCGATTTTATCTTTATTATTTTCAAGCCAAAATGTACCTGAATGCTCATCAATTATCTTCTTTACTATAGCTAACCCGAGGCCAGTACCCTTTTCTTTCGTTGTTATATATGGTTCAAGTAAGTTTTTTTCAACACTTGGATCTATTCCAGGGCCACTATCAATTATTCGTATTTCAATTTCTTCATTATCCTCAATATTCACTGTTTTAGCACTTACTTTTAGCAAATTATTTTTACCTATTTCATTTGCATCCACGGCATTTGCTAATAGATTGTTTATTACGCGTCTAAGCTTTTTTTCATCACCGTGAATTTTTGGAAGATTTTTCTCTATATCAATCTCAATTTTATTGTCCGAATTTATATTGCTAAATAAGTCTATACCCTCTTGTAATAAAACTGATATCTCAATTTTTTCTTCTTTAAACTTTTCTGATTGCGCGTATTCCGAAAAATCATTTACCATATCTTTCATTGTTTCAACTTGATGTATTATTGTATTCGTCATTCTATCAAGCATTTCTGTATTATTTGATTCAGGGTTTTCTAGGTATTTATTTCTTAATCTTTCAGCTGCTAATTGAATTGGTGTAAGTGGATTTTTAATTTCATGCGCCAATCTTCTAGCAACTTCACTCCATGCTGCATCACGTTGTCCTTGAATTAATGCAGTAATTTCATCAAAAACTATTATGTATTTAGTTATTTTATTATCGGTATTTGTTAGTGTTGAGCCATTTAGCATTAAAATTTGATTCCCAGTTTTTTCTGATAAAGTTATTTGTTCTCTCCAATCATTTATTTTATCTTTGATATTATTTGATATACATTCAAAGAAATTAAGCAGGTTTGGAAATTCATTTATCAATTCCTCTAGATTTTTTTTATTTAAAACGCTTTTTTCCAATTGTAATATTTGAGCGGCACTAATGTTCGATTTTTCTATTTCTCCTATATTATTAAAAACAATAACACCAGATGACAATTGAGAGAGAATAGTTTCGAGATAGATTTGCTGAGACTCTGCAACTCTCTGACTCTTTTTCACATTATCTCGCGCTTGAGATATTTTATTTGTCATTTCGTTAAAAGACGAAACTAAAAAACCAAGTTCATCATTACTTGGAATAGGAAGTTTTGTATTGTAATCACCTTTTGCAATGGCGCGAGTGCCTTCTGCTAAATTCTTTATCGGAGCCGATAAAGTTCTTGCAGAATAGAATGCTGCCCAGACGGCACAAAAAACACTAAAAAGTAAAACCAAAGTTAGTATTATTATAAAACTAAATTTAAGCTGCTCTCTTAGATAAGATAACTCTTTATATTCAATGAATGATGTTTGTACATTTGCAGCGAGTTGATTCATCCTTTCTGAAATTGGAAATAATGCTTGTATAATTTTTTCATTATCATTGATCCCAAGCGTTGGAATATTAGAAATAGATCTTATAAGCAAACCTTTATTTTTTATCAAATCAAGCCCTATATAACTTTTATTTTGTATTAGTTGCAGTAGTATTGTTTCTTCAGGAATATCTGGAACGAGACTTTTCGTATCACTTGAGCTTGAAACAACAATAACTCCTTTTCTAGTTAGAAGAGTCAATTCATTTGCACTTATTCGCTCTCTGATTTGATCTATATAAAATGGCAATTCATCTCTGTCAATATCACTAATTTCTTCAGCAATTTTTTCAGTAGTATTTAAAAGCTCACGCATCCTAACATCTAGTGCTAGGCGGCTTAGTTCTAGCGAATCATCAAGTGCATTTTCAACTTTTAAATCAAACCAACTATCAATACCACGATGTAAGAAATCAAGTGAGAAGTAGTAAACTATTAGCACCGGTGTTACAGATAGCAGCGAAAATAGAAGAACAATTCTTACCGTCATTCTGGAACCAATGACGCGATTCCTTAGTTGTCGTATTAGGCGCTTTAGATTTAGAATAATTAGCGTACTAAGACAAATTAGCCCTAATGCATTGAGTAAAAGTAAAGATAAATAAAAACGATCAAATAATTCTGAATTTTGCAGAGTTTTGCTCATCATCAAAAGCGAGGTCAACATAAAAATGAATAAGCATATGCCTATAAATGTTATCAACCTTTTACCTTTTTTAATTTTCATATTCCCATTCATACCAATTACTTGAAATATTCCAATCTGAAGAAAAATATGCACGGGGTCTCATGGGACTAGGTAATGAATCTATACTTAAATAAAATTTTATTCGTGCTATATAATTTTTTTTCTTATCTAATTTATTTTTATTTAATAATTTCATTTTATTTATATTGCTTATAGATTTTAAGGCATGGTCTACATTCTTGTAATAGCTTTTTATTCCAGTACTTAAGTCTGTTATTAAAAAATTTTCGGTTAAGGGTTTATGCTCTAGCTTATACTTCAATTTTTTATTTGCTATTATATTTTTAAATAACCAATTATTTTTTGTAAATAATTCAAAATCAGCATGTATCTGGAATGAGATACCATGCAATAAAGCATTATATGCTTCTTTTGTTAGTAAAATTTCTGAATAGGAATCTAAATAAAGAATATTATTATCATTATATATATTGGATGATTTAATATTAATATTCTTGGCGTAGCACAATTGAGCTATAAGCAGAATTACTATGGTTACAATAACCATATTTATTTTTTTTATTTCAGTAGACATACTTATGATTTACTAAGACATGCATAGAAGAAGCCATCCATGTTATCTTGCCCAGATAAAATTTGCTTACCATAATTAGTTTCTAAACCCCATTTTGAGGTAATTGATTTTATTTTGCATTCAGGATGTTTTTTCGTAAATTCTTTTATTATATTAGCGTTCTCTATCTTCAGTATAGAACATGTTGCATACAGAAGAAGACCATTATTTTTTAATAAACTCCATAGTGTTTCTATAATTTTCATTTGCACTTTATTTATTTCAATTACATCTTTAGCTGTTCTTAATATTTTTATATCAGGGTTTCTGCGTATTACCCCTGTTGCTGAACAGGGAGCATCAAATAAGATCCTGTCGAATTTTTCTCCATCCCACCAATCATTAGTATTCTTAACATCATTAATTATTATCGTCCCATTTAATTTAAGTCTTTTGAAAGTTGAATATATTTTTTTTGCACGAATTTTATCTTTTTCTATTGCAACAAAATTCTTTAATTTAGGTTCTTTTTCAAGAATGTGTGCACTTTTCCCTCCTGGAGCTGCACATGCATCTAAAACATTTTGATTGGGTTGTAAATCAAGCAATTCTGCTGCAAGTTGGGCAGAGAGTTCTTGAATAGAAATATCCCCTTTGTCAAAGCCTGGCAGTTTTTCAACTCCCACTGGTTTTTTGAGTAGAATACCATCAGCAGAGTGTATAGTTATATCAGCAGGAATACCTGCATTCTTTAATTTTTTTAGATATTCTTCTCTTTTATAATGGCGCTGATTAACTCTTAGATACATTGGCGGGTGATTATTATTTGCAACAATTATTTTTTCCCAATCTTCTGGCCAATCTTTTTTAATTGCTTCTATTAACCATTTAGGGTGAGCTAATTCTATTGTTTTATCTTTATTGGGTATGGTATCAAATTTACTTGATTCTCTAATATATCTTCTTAAAACTGCATTGACCAAATTTTTTGCCCATGGCATTTTTATTTTTTCACATACTGAAACAGTTTCTGATACGACAGCATGATCTGGAATACGCATATATTTTAATTGATATAATCCGATAATAATAAGATATTTTAAGAGGCTATCCTTTTTTTTTATAGGCTTTTCTATAATTTGGTTAAGAATATATTCAAGTTTTATATACCATCGAAGTGTTCCATAAAGTGTTTCTTTAATTAAACCTACCTCCTTTCCTTTATATGTGATTAATTTATTATTTATTGCAATTTTTAGAGGTATTTTTTTCTCCAAAACCTCTCTCATAATTTGGATTGTAATTACACGTGATGACATAATTTATAAATCTATTTAGTCTTCTATTAAATTTGCGTAACCATTTAAAAAGTCTTTCACTGAGATCATTTTTTTTCCCGGTAGTTGTAGTTTAGTAATCGAAAGAATATCTTTGCCTGTCATAATATCTAGTGTTTTTTTACCGGATACAATGGTTCCTGGTTCCCGGCTGTCTTGCGAAACTTTAACTCTAGCTTCCCACACTCTAAAAGAAAAATTTTTGACAGTTGTGGATGCGACTGGTGTCGGGATGTATGCTCTAATTTTTCTCTCTAATTCTATTGCCGGTTTTTTCCAATCTAGTTCTGCTTCTATCTTAGTTATTTTATTAGCATAAGTAACTTCTGAATTATTTTGCTCTTTTGCATTTAATTTTCTAGTTATGATTTTAGTAAGAATACGATTAATATTATCAGCACTTATTTTGGCTAATCGATCATGCAAAATAGCACTTGTATCTTTATTATTTATGGGACATGTAATTTGCTCAAAGATTGGTCCAGTATCCATACTTTTTTCCATTTGCATAAATGAAACACCAGTCATTTTATCACCATATTCAATAGCACGTTGTATTGGCGCAGCTCCACGCCACCTTGGCAATAAAGAAGTATGTATATTTATACAGCCAAATTTTGGCTGAGCTAAAATTTTAGGAGTCAACAAAAATCCGTATGCAACAACTAGTAATAAATCATAGTTCTTCAATGAATATGATTCGAGTTCTTTTGAGTTTTTTGGTTGGAAAGTTTTTATGTTGTTTTCAAGCGCACATTTTTTTACTTCACTTTGTTTTAAATTAAGACCTCTACCAGCATGTTGATCAGGTTTTGTAAAAATGATTCCAATATCATATTTATTGGATTGTATGATTGAATTAAGAACTATTCGGGCAATTTCTGGAGTTCCCGCAAATGCCAGCTTTATTTTTTTTTGATTCACAGTATTTTATTGAAAGGCCCATTTCTTTCTGGAATTGATTTGAAATTATCCGAACGGGCTAAGTCTATTTTTTGTTTATTGATTTTTTTTCGAAGACGATTACGTTTGAGTGGTGATAGATAATCAATGAATAGCTTGCCATCTAAATGGTCGATTTCATGTTGTATACATATAGCTAATAAACCTTCGGCTTTTGCTACAATAGTTTTCTTATTAAGTGTTTCGTAGTTATATTCGATATTTTTTGCTCTCTCAACGTTATCGAAATACTCAGGTACGGAAAGACAACCCTCTTGGGTAATTTCTTTTCCCTCTAGTTTTGATATTTTTGGATTAATTAAGATCAGTGGGTCGTCTTTATTTTCTGATAGATCGATGACAACAATCCTTTTTTGAATGTTAACCTGGGTTGCAGCCAATCCAATCCCTCCCTCTAAATACATTGTTTCGAGCATATTTTCAGCTAGGCTGGCTATTTCAGAATCAATTTCCTCAATTGTGACGCCTTTCAACCGAAGTCTTTCATCCGGAAAATGTAATACTTTAAGTATAGCCATCGTATTTTTTGCCCTAAAAAAACTGTTAACTCACTGATAGTATATAGGAAAATCAATTTTCTTCGATTATATAGTCCTTCAAAATGTTTATCCTACTGACATTTTACTCAGCTTTTTGATAGTCTACATACGATAGATTATGTAAGGTAGTAAAGATGCTTAATAAGATTCTAATTTCATTCGTAATTTTATTGTTATTCTCTGCCACACATGCGGGAGAATTAGAGCTTAATCCCAAACATCCAGATAAATACACTGTTGTTAGGGGCGATACGCTATGGGATATATCAGCGAAATTCCTAACTGAGCCATGGAGATGGCAAGAAATATGGCAAATAAACCCACAGATTAAAAACCCTCATTTAATTTATCCAGGCGATACCGTGTCCCTTAGTTATGAGGATGGGCAGCCTATTTTGAATCTTGAACGGGCAGGCAGTGTTGTATCAGGTAGAAATGTTAAATTGTCACCCACTATACGTAGTTCAGAGAATATTGAAGCAATACCAGCGATTCCACTTGATGCTATTCAGCAATTTTTAAAATGGCCATTAATACTTGAGGATGATCAGATGGAAGATTGGCCATATGTTGTCTCTAGCTATGATGGTCATTTGATGGCTTCAGTTAACAATAAAATTTATATTCGAGGTATCCCAGAGAATTTGGGGGCAAAACAGTACTCTATTTATCGAAGAGGCCCAGCATATGTAAACATTAAAGAAGATAAAAATGATGATGATGAAGTACTTGGATATGAAGCAATATATGTGGGTCAGGCAAGAATTGAAAGAGGCGGCGATCCAGCATCAGCGATAATAACATCAGTTAAGCGCGAGGTGATGATTGGAGACAGACTCATTCCAAATTCAGAAAAAGATAATTTTACAACCGAATTCATTCCAAGTTCGACACCCAATAATGTCGAAGGAAATATTCTATCTGTTTTAGATGGTGTTTCCCAAATAGGACAATATCAAATCGTCATTCTTAATCTTGGTGAAGAGAGCGGCATAGAACCAGGCAATGTTCTGGGAATATTTCAAAGTAATGTTACAGTGGAAGATACTATTGGACCAAATAAAAGAAAAACAAAAGAAGAAGAAGACAATGATAGAATAATTTTTGAAAACGAAGATACGAATTTTTTTAATCGTGAATTGAGTAAATTATTTAATGCAATAAGAAATACTGTAAAGAATATTGATGAAAATTACCCAGGTTTTGCTAATAAAAAGACTAAGTCAGAAGCTATAAATCTACCAGATGAAAATGTTGGGGTTTTAATGGTGTTTAGAACTTTTGAAAAGATTAGTTATGCATTAGTAATGGAAATAAGTGGCCCAGTACACGTAGCGGATGTGGTCAGAAACTTATAATTTTTTATAGGATAAATTGTATAGACTATATATCACTAATAATTACAATTAGGATTTTTTATGAAAGAGTCAGTTTTAGATGTGCTTATATATTTGTTTGATCACTATGTTGAGAAAGAGCTTGAGATAATACCAAATCAAAAAGATCTAAAGGCACAGTTGAATCAAGCAGGTTTTGCAGATATTCAAATTGACAAAGCTATTGATTGGTTAGAAGGTTTAGCAATGAAAAAAGACAAGCTTGATATTGGGGCTACATATTCAAGGTCCACAAGAATTTTTAATAGTATTGAGAATGAAAAGTTGGATATTGAGTGTAAAGGATTTTTAATATTTCTTGAGCAAGCGGGAGTTCTCGATACTGAAGACCGAGAACTTGTTATAGATAGAGTAATGGCACTTGAAACAGAAAATATAGAATTGCAGCAACTTAAATGGGTTGTACTAATGGTATTATTTAATAGACCGGAAAAAGAGGCAGCATTTGCTTGGATGGAAGATATTATTCTTGATGAAGTTAGTTCTGTTATTCATTAATTTTCTTTCAAATAATTATTTTAATTAGTATTTATAAAAAATATATATGTCAAATTCGCTAGTTATCGTTGAGTCTCCGTCAAAATCAAAAACACTCGAGAGTTACTTGGGCAAGGATTTTAAAGTATTAGCCTCCTACGGCCATGTTCGAGATCTTTTACCAAAAAAAGGTGCTGTGGATCCAGATAATAACTTTGCAATGATATATGAAGCAATTGAAAGAAATGAAAAAGCAGTTAATGCGATAAAAAAAGCCCTCAAAAAAGCCGATACATTATATCTAGCTACAGACCCTGATAGAGAAGGCGAAGCTATTTCATGGCATTTGTATGAGTTATTAAAAGAAAAAGGTTGTTTAGAGAATAAGGAAGTGCATAGAGTTGCATTTTATGAGGTCACTAAAAGCGCTGTTAAAGATGCAATTAAAAATCCAAGAGAGCTGTCACCAAATTTAATTGATGCGCAACAAGCTAGACGTGCTCTTGATTATCTAGTTGGTTTTAACTTATCACCTTTACTATGGAAAAAAATACAAAAAGGTTTGTCAGCAGGACGCGTTCAATCACCCGCTTTAAGAATGATTGTCGAACGTGAAAAAGAGATAGATGATTTTAAAGCTATAGAGTATTGGACAATAGAATCTGATCTTGAATTTGATAATTCAAATTTTTTAGGGAGATTGACAGAATATAATAACGAGAAGATAAAAAAATTTAGCATTGAAAATACAGCAAAAGCATCCGATATAAAATCAAGTCTTGAGCAAGCATCGACAGGTGAATTATTGGTTAAAACTGTCACAAAAAAACAAAGGAAAAGACAGCCCACAGCTCCATTTATAACATCAACATTGCAGCAAGAGGCAATTAGAAAACTAGGTTTTACGGCACAATGGACAATGAGAGTAGCACAACAACTTTATGAGGGAATTGATGTCGGCGATGGCACGATCGGTTTAATAACATACATGAGAACCGACTCCGTTAATTTAGCGCAGGAAGCATTGAATGAGATACGTTCTTTTATTTCATCTCGGTATGGCGAAAAATCATTACCAGACGAACCCAGAGTTTTCAAAACTAAATCTAAAAATGCACAAGAAGCTCATGAAGCTGTTAGACCAACTTCTGTAACAAGAGTACCTAGCGAGATAAAAAGTAGTTTGACGGATGAGCAATTTAAACTATATGAATTGATTTGGAAAAGAACAATGGCAAGTCAAATGACACATGCCACAATTGATTCAGTAGCCGTCGATATGTCTTGTGGTGATGGTAATGTATTTAGAGCAAACGGTTCTTCAATAGCTGATCCTGGTTTTATGCAGGTATATCTTGAGGGTGTTGACGATAAGGATAGCTCAGAAGATGATGAGAAGATGTTGCCTCAATTAAAAGAGGGCGACAAGGTGAAATTAAAACAAATAAGAAATGAGCAGCACTTTACCGAACCGCCTCCACGATATTCCGAAGCGTCTTTAGTAAAATCGCTTGAGGAGTATGGAATTGGAAGACCTTCGACTTATGCGAATATTATTCAAACTTTAAGAAATAGAGAATACGTCGAAGTAGAAAATAAGAGATTTCACCCAACCGACGTTGGCAAGTTAGTTAATAATTTTTTAACAGTGCATTTTAGTGATTATGTCGACTATGATTTTACTGCCAGACTTGAGGACGATTTAGATGCTATTTCTAGAGGAGAAAAAGAATGGGTGCCTTTGATGAAAAATTTCTGGACATCATTTAACACTCAAATACAAAATAAAGAAGCAACAGTTACTCGCGAAGAAGCTATTCAAGCGAGAGTTTTGGGTAAGCATCCTAAATCTGGTTTAGAAGTCTCTGTGCGTATTGGTCGTTATGGCCCATATGCACAAATTGGTACAAAAGATGATGAAGAAAAACCAAAATTTGCAGGCTTACGTCGTGAGGTTAAAGATCCAGAAAGCGGAGAAATTTTACAGCCAGCACAGAAATTGGACAAGATCACTCTCGAAGAAGCGTTAGAACTTTTTAAGTTACCAAGACTTTTAGGTGAAACTAGTGAAAATGAAGAGGTTGCTGCTAGTATTGGGCGTTTCGGTCCTTACATTCGTTATGGTAGTAAGTTTGTATCGTTAAAAAGAGAAGATGATCCGTATACCGTTACCCTTGAGAGAGCGCTTGAGTTGGTGGCAGAAAAGAAAAAGGCGGACGCAGAAAAACAAATAAAACTTTTTGAAGATGAGGGCATATCAATTTTAAATGGTCGTTATGGTCCATATGTTACAAATGGGAAAAAGAATGCAAAAGTTCCTAAAGATGTAGAGCCAAGTAGCCTGAGTCTCGAGGAATCGATTGCCCTTTTAGAAGCAGCGCCTGCAAGAGGTGCGCGTCGTGGTAAGAAAAAAACAACTGCAAAGAAAAAAACAACTGCAAAGAAAAAAACAACTGCAAAGAAAAAAACAACTGCAAAGAAAAAAACGGTTACTACAAAGAAAAAAGTAATACCCAGCTACAAAGAAGAAAGTAATGTAACAGAGCCATAAACTCTCCTCATATGAATCAAAAGCATATGAGATACATAAGATACTAGACAATAAAAGTTCTAAGAACTTAAAGCATAAGAAATTTTAAAGGTAATAAAAACGAAATTTGTATTTTGGTAAGGTTATGAAAAAGCTGCATGTGAAGAAAGCTATCCATGCTTGCCAGCAGGGTGGAATAATTGCATATCCCACAGAGGCAGTATTTGGGTTAGGCTGTATTCCTTTTTTTGAACACTCTGTTCAAAGAATTCTCAAATTAAAAAAAAGATCAATTCGAAAAGGCTTAATTTTGGTAGCTGCAGATGTTCGTCAACTTGATGAATATGTTGATTTTTCAAAATTAAGAAATTCAAAAATGGTCTTTGATTCGTGGCCAGGACCAGTAACATGGCTAATACCCGCTAAAGAAACTACCCCGCACTGGTTAATTGGGTCCCATAATACGCTCGCTGTACGTGTAAGTTCAGATCAAATTATTAGAGCACTCTGCAATAAATTAGGACCAATTCTATCAACTAGCGCAAATCCAAGTGGGAGTAGCCCCGCGAAGTCATATCACCGCGTAAGGCACTATTTTATGGGAAAAATTGACTATATTATGCCTCACAGCATAACAAATAGGGCTAATCCAACCGAGATTCGAGATGCTCAAACAGGAAAAACTTTACGTCAGAGCTAAATTATTGATAATGCGCGTATTGACAGTGGTAGTTGATTATTCGAGAATGGCCGGCTTGGATTTTTTGGAGGGGTACCCAAGCGGTCAACGGGGGCAGACTGTAAATCTGTTGGCTCAGCCTTCGTAGGTTCGAATCCTACCCCCTCCACCAGAACAATTTTGTTTTGATGATTTGTATTGGTATATATTTGGAATGCTTAGTTAAAAGGAATATTTAAGAGCTCGCCAGAAGTAAGGGAAGAGTTGATTAAGACTTACGATAGAGTTTTGGTTGAAGTGGGTGATGTAAACATAGGCGGGTGTAGTTCAATGGTAGAACCTCAGCCTTCCAAGCTGATGATGTGGGTTCGATTCCCATCACCCGCTCCAAAAAACTGAATTGATAGATTAAACGTAGTAATTGAAAAGCTGATGTTTATTTGGATTGAAAGTAGAAGCGAAAACGGGATTGTTGCTCATATAGCTCAGTCGGTAGAGCACTTCCTTGGTAAGGAAGAGGTCACCGGTTCAAATCCGGTTATGAGCTCCACTTTTGGATTTTATTAAATTAAATACTATATATAGCTAATGAAAATGAGGTGTAATTCTAATGTCTAAGGAAAAATTTGAACGTACGAAGCCACATGTGAATGTAGGAACAATTGGTCACGTTGATCATGGTAAAACCACTCTGACGGCGGCGATTACAAAGACTATGTCTGAAAAACATGGCGGCGAATTTAAAGCCTATGATCAAATTGATAACGCACCTGAAGAACGGGAACGTGGGATCACTATTGCAACGGCTCATGTTGAATACGAGAGCGAGACACGCCATTATGCTCATGTTGATTGCCCGGGACATGCTGATTACGTAAAGAATATGATTACAGGTGCTGCTCAAATGGATGGAGCAATACTTGTATGTAGCGCGGCTGACGGCCCAATGCCTCAAACACGAGAGCACATACTTTTATCAAAACAGGTTGGGGTTCCATATATCGTTGTATATCTCAACAAAGCTGATCAAGTTGATGATGCCGAATTATTAGAACTGGTTGAAATGGAAGTCAGAGAGCTTCTGGATTCATATGAGTTTCCTGGAGACGCCACTCCAATTGTCACTGGTTCTGCATTAAAAGCGATTGAGGGGGATACTTCAGATATAGGTATTCCGTCAATTGAAAAATTGGTTGCGGAAATGGACAGTTATTTCCCTGTTCCTGAACGCCCAGTTGATCAGCCATTTTTAATGCCAATTGAAGATGTGTTTTCAATATCTGGTCGAGGCACGGTTGTTACAGGACGAGTTGAGCGTGGTGTTGTTAAAGTTAACGAAGAAATTGAAATTGTTGGTATAAAAGATACACAAAGCACAACTTGTACTGGTGTTGAAATGTTTCGTAAATTACTCGACGAAGGTCAAGCAGGCGATAATGTGGGTGTATTGTTGCGTGGTACTAAACGTGAAGAAGTTGAACGAGGTCAAGTTTTATGTAAACCAGGATCAATAACACCACATACTCATTTTGAAGCGGAAGTTTATGTTTTAAGTAAGGACGAAGGAGGTCGGCATACTCCATTTTTTGCTAATTACAGACCTCAATTCTACTTTCGGACGACAGATGTGACTGGAGCAGTTGAGCTTCCCTCTGGAACAGAAATGGTTATGCCTGGCGATAACATTAAAATAAAAGTGAAGCTAATAGCTCCAATTGCAATGGAAGAAAATTTACGTTTTGCAATAAGAGAAGGTGGTCGTACTGTAGGTGCAGGGGTTGTCTCTAAGATTATTGAGTAGAAAAAGTTAGCTTATTTTAATTATGAAATAGGCCAGTAGCTCAATTGGCAGAGCGGCGGTCTCCAAAACCGCAGGTTGGGGGTTCGATTCCCTCCTGGCCTGCCAAGTTAAAGCCATATAGATAAAGACTAAAGTGATTAGCGTATGAACTCTGACATAGAAACAAATTCAAGTAGGATGGATACATTTAAGCTCGGTTTGGCATTATTGATAATTCTTGCCGGTCTGGTTGGTTTCTATGTATACGCAGATTTTTCGCTGTTATATAGAGTAATAGCGTTAATTGCGAGTGTTGGAGTGAGTATTGCTATAGCCATGCAAACTGCTAAGGGAAGGCAAATATGGGGTTATTTTCACGACGCACAGATTGAAGTGCGTAAGGTTGTTTGGCCTACAAAGCAAGAGACAGTTCAAACAACACTAATAGTTATTGTAATGGTAATAATAGTCGCAATTATACTTTGGCTATTAGATATGTTTCTTGGTTGGTCAGTTGGTCTATTAATGGGACACAGCAGCTAAAATAATGACGCAGAAATGGTATGTTGTTCACGCTTATTCTGGTTTTGAAAATCAGGTGATGCGCACATTACAAGAGAGAATTCAAGACAAAGGTCTAGATGAAATGTTTTCGGAAATTCTCGTACCAACAGAAGAAGTTGTTGAGATGCGTGATGGTAAAAAACGCAAGAGTGATCGAAAATTTTTTCCGGGTTATGTTTTGGTTAAGATGGAAATGAATGAGGATACATGGCATTTAGTTAAAGAGGCTCCAAAAGTACTAGGTTTTATAGGAGGTACAAGTGACAAGCCTGCTGCAATATCAGATAAAGAAGCTAATGCAATCTTGCAACGTGTTGAGGAAGGAGTTGATAAACCAAGACCTAAAATTTTATTTGAACCAGGCGAAGTTGTTAGAGTAAAAGAGGGTCCTTTCACTGATTTTAATGGGGTTGTTGAAGAAGTAAATTATGAGAAGAGTCGTTTAAGGGTGTCAGTTTTGATATTCGGTCGATCGACACCAGTTGAATTAGAATTTGGACAAGTTGAAAAAGAATAATTTTTGAATTGATTGTATTTTTAAGCTTTTTGTATAGAAGATTAAGATTATAAGGGGAGCCGAAAAGGCGTTTGTACCCATTGAGGATATAAGTAATGGCTAAAAAGATTGAAACTTACATAAAATTGCAGGTGCCCGCTGGTCAAGCAAATCCAAGCCCACCTGTTGGCCCAGCACTTGGTCAACACGGTTTAAACATTATGGATTTTTGCAAAGCATTTAATGCTCAAACACAAAACTTGGAACCAGGGTTACCCGTTCCAGTCATAATAACGGTTTTTAGTGATAAGAGTTTTACTTTTGTTAGTAAGACTACCCCAGCATCTATTTTGTTAAAAAAAGCTGCGGGTGTTAAAAGTGGTAGTGGAACACCAAATAGCGACAAGGTTGGTAAAGTGAGCAGAGCACAGCTTGAGGAAATTGCAAAGACAAAAGATTCTGATTTAACAGCCTCCGATATTGATGCGGCAGTAAAAACAATTGCTGGGACCGCACGTAGCATGGGCATAGAAACTGATATCGAGGCTAAATCGTAATGGCACATTTATCAAAACGCGTGAGTGAATTTAATAAAAAAGTCGAGCTGGGTAAACTTTATACAGCACAAGATGCTGTGAACTTATTAAAAGAAATTTCATCAGTTAAATTTGACGAATCAGTAGAAGTAGCAATTAATTTAGGTATTGATGCTCGGAAATCAGATCAACAAGTAAGAGGCTCAACTGTTTTGCCAAAAGGCACTGGAAAAGTTGTTAGAGTTGCGGTGTTTGCAGAGGGTGAAAATGCAAAAATTGCAAAAAAAGCTGGTGCCGATGCAGTTGGATTTGAAGATTTAGCAGAGACAATGCAAAAAGGTGATTTTGATTACGGTGTTATCATAGCAACTCCAGATGCGATGCCAATTGTAGGTAAGCTTGGTAAAGTTCTAGGACCTCGTGGCTTAATGCCAAATCCAAAAGATGGGACAGTTACGAAGAATATTGAAGAAGCAGTCAAAAATGCAAAAAGTGGTCAAGTAAGATACAAAACTGATAAAAATGGAATTATTCATTGTGTCATAGGTAAGGTATCTTTTGATTCTGATGCACTGATAGAAAATTTAAATATGCTGTTGACTGATTTGATAAAAATTAAACCATCTAGTGCCAAAGGCATTTATCTCAAGAGATTAAGTTTATCTACAACAATGGGTCCAGGTCTTTTAGTTGATCATGGTAGTTTATCTACCTAAATATATGAGATGTTTGAATGGAAATTTATTGCTATTCATTAGTTCAATATTTTCTTTAATGAATAGTGTTTTAGGAACTTTGTGTTGGTAGTTTTACTATCATACGTCAAAGACCGTAGGTGGCAATAAACTGCCTTAATATCTTTATGCCTGCGCAGACGGTGCTATCGGATAATAGGATATCCTTTAATTTGTCACCGTAAACCTCTGTTTGAAAATTATTTTTTCAAATAGATTTTTTTAACGTAAACACATTCTTTTTTGTGGGTACGAATGTAACAAAGGAGGCCTAGGAGTGAGTCTTACTCTTGAAGCAAAAAAGGCGATAGTTGATGAAGTTAATAGTATTGCTGCCGAAGCTCCTTCTGCAATAGCAGCCGAGTATATTGGTTTGACAGTGACGGAAATGACTGAGCTACGTAAAGCAGCACGTGAAGCGGGAGTGTATCTAAAAGTTGTACGTAATACACTCGCGAAACGTGCACTTGAAAATACTCAATTTGAGTGTATGCGTGAAAGTTTAGTCGGTCCGTTATTATTAGTTTTTTCAAATAATGAGCCTGGTAGTGCTGCTAAAGTTGTACGTGATTTTGCAAAAAGCAATGATAAATTAGCTGTTAAGCTTGTTTCTTTAAATGGAGATCTTCTAGAAACTTCAGATATTTCCAAACTTGCTAATTTGCCTTCACTTGAAGAGGCTCGAGCTATGTTACTTGGGTTACTTTCCTCACCATTTACTAAATTCGTTCGTACAATATCGGAGCCTCCTCACAAGTTAGCGAGGGTGCTTGGTGCGCAACGAGATAAACAGTAAATATTACAGGAATTTAATAAATGCAAAGAGATTTATTGGAGGGTATTTAAAATGACAGTTTCACGTGATGAAATAAAAGAGGCATTAGGAAAGATGCCAGTTCTTGATTTAGTCGAGTTAATTAAAGAACTTGAGGATGAGTGGGGTGTATCAGCCGCAGCTCCTGTTGCTGTTGCAGCTGCTCCTGCGGCAGGAGGTGAAGCCGCTGGGGCAGAAGACGCGCAAACCGAATTTGATGTTATCTTGTCAAGTATGGGTGACAACAAAGTTGGTGTTATTAAAGCAGTTAGAGCTGTGACAGGTCTTGGGCTTAAAGAGGCAAAAGAACTTGTTGAAGGGGCGCCTTCGACCGTCAAAGAGGCGGCAAGTAAAGAAGAGGCAGAGGATATTAAAAAGCAGCTTGAAGAAGCTGGCGCATCAGCTGAACTAAAATAGTTTTAATTGTTGAAGCATAACAAATTAAAAAACATAAGAAGGTTCTTATCAGTGCCTGATGTTTTGCTGTGCCTGTTAATATCAAAGAATACTAACGAGGGAATTTAATGACCTATTCATACACAGAAAAAAAACGTATCCGTAAAGATTTTGGCAAACGACCTAATATACTTGAAGTACCATATTTGGTAGAGACTCAGCTCACATCCTTTGGTCAGTTTCTACAAGCTGATGCAAAACCGGAAGATAGAAAAGATAAAGGGTTGCAGGCTGCCTTTAAATCCGTTTTTCCAATTAAAAGTTTCTCAGGAAATGCTGCATTAGAGTACGTAAGTTACAAACTTGGTAATCCTGTTTTTGATGTTAAAGAATGTCAACTCAGAGGTTTAACTTATGCAGCATCACTAAGAGTTAGTGTTCGATTGATAATTTATGATAAGGAAGCCGGCCTTAGTAATGAAAAAATCAAAGAAGTGAAAGAGCAAGAAGTTTATATGGGCGAGATGCCTCTTATGACAAAAACAGGAACTTTTGTCATTAACGGCACTGAACGTGTAATAGTTTCTCAGATGCATCGTTCACCGGGCGTTTTCTTTGAGCATGATAAAGGTAAAACACATTCATCTGGTAAATTGCTTTATTCGGCAAGAGTCATTCCGTATCGCGGCTCTTGGTTGGATTTTGAGTTTGATGCAAAAGATCTAGTTTATTGTAGAATCGACAGGAGACGTAAAATTCACGCGACAATTCTGTTGCGTGCTCTAGGCTTCACAACAGAGGAAATTCTAGATTTCTTTTTTGAGGCAGATACTTTTGAGATACCTAGTGATGGTGTAAAAGTTGTTGTTGACGAAGAAACTGATGAAATTGAATTCGGAGAAATTACATTTAATTTTGTTCCAGAACGTTTACGCGGTCAAACTGCATCTTTCGAAATAAAAAATAAAAGAACTGTGCTTGTTGAAAAAGACAGACGTATTACAGCTAAGCATATAAAGGAAATTGAGAAGGCAGGATTAACATCCTTATCTATTCCCGCTGATTTCTTGATTGGAAAAGTGATAGCTAAAGATATAATTAATGAAGAAACTGGTGAAATTGAATACCACGCAAATCATGAAATTACCGAAGAAACGCTTGGAGGCATACTTAGCCTGCCAGGTAGAAAGATAGAAACAATTTATACAAATGATTTGGATCATGGCCCATATATCGCAGACACATTGAGAGATGATTCCACAACCAATCAATTAGAAGCACAGATTGAAATATATCGCATGATGCGTCCTGGAGAGCCGCCAACAAAGGAAGCTGCGGAAAATTTATTTAAAAATCTTTTTTTTAATCCAGATAGATATGACCTGTCTGCAGTAGGTAGAATGAAATTCAATCGTAGGGTTGGATCTAAAGAGCTTACAGGAGAAGGTATTTTATCAAATCAGGATATTGTAGATGTATTAGGAGTTTTAATTGATATAAGAAATGGTAAGGGAATAATCGATGACATCGATCATCTTGGTAATCGCCGTATTAGAAGTGTTGGTGAAATGGCAGAAAATCAATTTCGCGTTGGTCTTGTGAGAGTTGAGCGTGCCGTTAAAGATCGATTAAGTCTTGCCGAATCAGAGGGCTTGCTTCCACAAGAAATTATCAATGCAAAGCCTGTTGCTGCAGTAATTAAGGAATTTTTTGGTTCAAGTCAACTATCTCAATTTATGGATCAAAATAATCCGTTATCGGAGATAACCCACAAGAGAAGAATTTCAGCCCTTGGACCTGGAGGACTTACTAGAGAACGTGCTGGTTTTGAAGTTCGAGATGTGCATCCAACACATTATGGCCGTGTTTGTCCAATTGAGACGCCGGAAGGACCGAACATTGGGTTAATTAATTCTTTAGCAGTTTTTGCAAGAACAAATGAGTATGGTTTTCTCGAAACACCATACCGAAAAGTTAATAATGAAAAAGTAACTAATGAAATTGAATTTTTATCTGCTATTGAGGAAGGCGATTTTATGATTGCGCAAGCAAGTGCAAACATTGATCAAAATGGTAAATTAATAGATGAACTTGTATCTTGTCGCTATAAAAACGAATTTACTATGTCAACGCCAGATCAAATTAACTATATGGATGTTTCGCCAAGACAAATAGTATCAGTAGCCGCATCTTTAATTCCATTTTTAGAGCATGATGATGCAAATCGAGCATTAATGGGCTCTAATATGCAAAGACAAGCTGTACCTACACTGCGTGCAGATAAGCCATTGGTCGGAACAGGCATGGAAAGAAGGGTTGCTATTGACTCAGGTGTAACTGTTATTTCAGTTAGAGGCGGCCTTGTAGATTCAGTTGATGCTAGTAGGATTGTAGTACGTGTAAATGACAATGAAACTCTTGAAGGTGAACCTGGTGTTGATATTTATAATTTAACAAAGTACACACGCTCCAATCAAAACACATGCATAAATCAAAAACCTTTGGTGAAGCCTGGAGATAAAATCGAAAAAGGCGATGTCCTGGCTGATGGCCCATCAACAGATATGGGTGAATTAGCATTAGGTCAGAATATGCTTGTGGCTTTTATGCCGTGGAATGGCTATAACTTTGAAGACTCTATCTTACTATCTGAGAGATTGGTAACAGAAGATCGTTATACAACAATTCATATTGAAGAGTTGCAGTGCGTTGCTCGTGATACAAAACTAGGTACGGAAGAAATCTCTTCAGATATACCAAATGTAAGCGAAAGCGCATTAAATAAGCTTGATGAATCAGGTATAGTTTTTATCGGCGCAGAGGTAAATGTTGGTGATATTTTGGTCGGTAAAGTAACTCCAAAAGGCGAGACGCAACTAACTCCAGAGGAAAAATTGTTAAGAGCTATTTTTGGGGAAAAAGCATCCGATGTTAAAGACACATCACTTCGTGTCCCATCAGGAATGAATGGTACGGTGATCGATGTTCAAGTTTTTACACGCGACGGTGTAGAAAAAGATGCACGCGCTCTTGAAATTGAAGAGTCTGAGTTAAATAACATTAGAAAAGACTTAAATGATCAACTTAGAATAATGTCAGATGGAGTTTATCAGCGTATTGAGAAATTATTGATAGGAAAAGTTGTGGAAAAAACAATAGTTCCGATGAATGCAGGCGATAAAATTACTCAGGATCGATTAGCAGAAGTGCCTAGAGAAAAGTGGTTTGAAATAAATATTAAAAATGACGCGGTCAACAAACAACTTGAGCTAGCATCAGAACAACTTGAGATTTTGAAAAAAGATTTCGATAGGCAATATAAAGAAAAGGAAGAGAAATTAACATCGGGTGATGATTTGGCTCCGGGTGTTCAAAAAATGGTTAAAGTTTATCTTGCAGTTAAGCGGCGTATTCAGCCTGGAGATAAAATTGCTGGTCGACATGGCAATAAAGGTGTTATTTCAACAATTGTCCCAGTTGAAGATATGCCATACATGGAAGACGGTACGCCTGTAGATGTTGTTCTAAATCCATTAGGCGTTCCCTCAAGAATGAATGTCGGCCAGGTTCTAGAAACTCATTTGGGGTGGGCAGCAAAAGGAGTTGGTCTCAAAATTGGGAAAATGCTGGAACAACACAGTCAAACTGAAGAAATAAGAAATTTTCTAGATAAAGTTTATAACCTTAGTGGAAAATCTGAAGATTTGAAATCATTATCAGACCAGGAAATCAAGGAATTGGCAACAAACCTAAAAGGAGGAGTGCCTTTAGCGACACCTGTATTTGATGGTGCCAGTGAGGATGAAATTAAACAGATGTTAAAACTAGCTGGATTGCCAGAGGACGGACAATCTTGGTTATGGGATGGTAGGACTGGTGACCGTTTCGATCGAAAAATTACAGTCGGTTATATGTACATGCTTAAATTGAATCATTTGATAGACGATAAGATGCATGCTCGCTCAACTGGACCATATAGTTTAGTAACTCAACAACCTCTTGGCGGCAAAGCTCAGTTTGGTGGTCAGCGTTTCGGTGAAATGGAGGTTTGGGCTCTTGAAGCTTATGGAGCCTCTTATACTTTACAGGAAATGTTAACTGTTAAATCAGATGATGTGAGTGGACGGACCAAAATGTATAAAAATATTGTTGATGGAAATCATCATATGGAGGCAGGAATGCCAGAGTCATTTAATGTTCTCGTTAAAGAAATTCGATCTCTTGGAATTGATATTGAACTTGATACATGATTAATGGCATTGGCCGGTGTTACATAGAATTTAATAATTTATTGATTTTATTTTTTTGTTAAATACAAAAAAAATTATTTAGGAGGTAACCCTTGAAGGACTTACTTAAGCTTTTAAAGCAACAAGGACAAATTGAAGAATTCGATGCAATAACTATCGGATTAGCTTCCCCTGAAAAAATTCGTTCGTGGTCTTTCGGAGAAGTAAAAAAACCTGAAACAATTAACTATAGAACTTTTAAACCAGAAAGGGATGGTCTTTTTTGCGCTAAGATTTTTGGTCCAATCAAAGATTATGAGTGTCTTTGTGGTAAATATAAGAGATTAAAGCACAGAGGGGTAGTGTGTGAAAAATGTGGTGTCGAGGTAACTCTATCTAAAGTTAGACGCGAACGTATGGGGCATATTGAACTGGCGACACCGATTGCTCATATTTGGTATTTAAAATCTTTACCATCCAGAATGGGATTAATGCTTGATATGACATTACGTGAAATTGAAAGGATTCTGTATTTCGAAGCCTATGTCGTTGTTGAGCCTGGAATGACTGATCTTGAGCGTGGTCAAATGCTAACTGAAGAAAATTATCTTGAGGCGCTAGAAAATTATGGAGATGATTTCGAGGCCAAAATGGGTGCCGAAGCAATTCGTGAATTGCTTTTATCTATTGATTTAGAGACCGAGGTGCAGGACCTAAGAGAAGAAATTCCAAATACAAATTCAGAGACAAAATTACGAAAATTAACTAAGAGATTAAAATTACTAGAAGCATTTATGAATTCCGGTAATAAACCAGAGTGGATGGTGATGAAAGTTTTACCAGTGTTGCCACCGGAATTACGGCCTTTAGTACCGTTAGATGGGGGTCGCTTTGCTACTTCGGATCTAAATGATTTGTATAGACGCGTTATCAATAGAAATAATCGCTTAAAACGTTTACTAGATTTGAATGCTCCCGACATTATAGTCCGTAATGAAAAACGTATGTTACAAGAGTCTGTAGATGCATTGCTTGATAATGGTAGACGTGGCCGAGCTATTACTGGTACAAACAAACTTCCTTTAAAGTCACTTGCCGATATGATCAAAGGTAAGCAAGGACGCTTTAGACAAAATTTATTAGGGAAAAGAGTCGATTACTCGGGTCGTTCCGTAATTGTAGTTGGTCCTACATTACGTTTACATCAATGCGGCATACCAAAAAAAATGGCGTTAGAATTATTTAAACCATTTATATTTAGCAAACTAGAAAGACGTGGTTTAGCTACAACTATCAAGGCTGCAAAAAAATTGGTCGAAAGAGAAGGCCCCGAAGTATGGGATGTTTTGGAAGATGTAATTCGTGAGCACCCGGTTATGTTAAATCGTGCTCCAACTTTACATAGGCTTGGAATTCAGGCTTTTGAGCCGGTTTTAATTGAAGGGAAAGCCATACAACTTCATCCATTAGTTTGCACAGCTTTTAACGCAGATTTTGACGGAGATCAAATGGCTGTCCATGTTCCATTATCTATTGAAGCTCAGCTTGAAGCTAGAACACTTATGATGTCAACAAATAATATTCTATCACCAGCTAATGGTGAGCCTATTATTACTCCAACACAGGATGTTGTTTTGGGATTATATTATTTAACACGTGAGTCTAGCAGAGCAAAAGGAACAGGTATGAAGTTTGCTGATATAAATGAAGTAGAACGAGCATATCAGTCTCATCCATCTGTACTTGAATTACATGCAAAGATTCAGGTACGTATTCGCGAAGAAAAAACAGATGAAAACGACGAGAAGGAAATTGTTTACACGCGTTATGAAACTACTGCTGGTCGTGCATTACTCTCGCGAATTTTACCTAAAGGATTATCTTTTAATATTATCAATGAAAAAGATGATAGCGGGAAATTTAAACCTCTAGATAAGAAATCAATTTCACAATTGGTTAATACTTGCTATAGAAGACTAGGTTTAAAAGAAGCTGTGATTTTCTCTGATAAATTAATGTACACAGGATTTAAATATTCATCATATGCTGGAGTTTCAATTGGCGTTGAAGATATGGTAGTTCCTGATAATAAAAGCAATATTATTTCCAAAGCTGAAGAAGAAGTTAAGAACTTTCAAGAACAATATTCATCCGGATTAATAACAGATGGCGAACGTTATAATAAAGTTGTTGATATATGGTCACAAACAAATGATACGGTTGCAAAAGCAATGATGGATAAAATAGGCGAGGAGACCTATTTAGATGATGAGGGTTTGGAGAAGAAAGAGACTTCTGGAAATTCAATTTACATGATGGCAGATTCCGGTGCTCGTGGTTCCGCAGCACAGATAAGGCAATTAGCTGGAATGCGTGGGCTTATGGCGAAACCAGATGGCTCTATTATTGAAACACCAATAACAGCTAACTTTCGAGAAGGACTTGATGTTTTGCAATATTTTATTTCAACTCATGGAGCACGAAAAGGACTTGCTGATACTGCCCTTAAAACAGCCAATTCTGGTTATCTAACCCGTCGTTTAGTTGATGTTGCTCAAGATTTGGTTGTAACAGAGGAAGACTGCGGCACAACCGAAGGATTAAGTATGAGTCCAATTATTGAGGGTGGGGACGTAATCGAAACCCTTAGGGAAAGAGTTTTGGGAAGAGTATTAGCAAAAAATGCGGTCACTAGAGATGAGGAGGTTGTTGCTAATGCTGGAACCTTGATTGATGAGGAGCTAGTTGACGAATTTGATAAAAAAGGTATTGATCATGTTCTTGTTCGTTCAGCTATAACTTGTGAAACTAGATATGGTATATGTCGCAAATGTTATGGTCGAGATTTAGGTCGTGGACACCTAGTGAATATTGGGGAGGCAGTTGGAGTTATTGCAGCACAATCAATTGGTGAACCAGGAACACAATTGACGATGCGTACGTTTCATATTGGTGGCGCAGCATCTCGTGCAGCTGCAGTAAGTAGTATCGAGGTAAAAAATAATGGAATCATTAGTTTGCAAAATGTAAAAATATTAGAGCAAAAAGAGAGTGGAAACAGTATCGTTAATTCACGTTCAGGTGAAGTTGCAATTCTAGATGATGCAGGAAGAGAACGAGAGCGATATAAAATTCCATATGGTGCGGTATTAACCGTAAATAATGATGCAAAAGTTGAATCTGGACAACAAATTGCTTCATGGGACCCTCATACACACCCAGTCATATCCGAAGTTGATGGAGTTGTTTTGTTCTCTGATATTGAAGAAGCAGTAACAGTCACACGTTACACAGATGAGATCACTGGGTTAACAGATACTGTTATTATGGATCCCAAACAAAGGCCTATTAATGCAAAAGATATGCGTCCTATAGTTAAGCTTGTAGATGCCAAGGGGAATGATTTGAAAATTCCCGGAACTGATCATGAAGCACATTATTTGTTACCTCCAAAGGCAATCATTAATGTTAGCAATAAAGATAAAATTAATATCGGCGATGTAATTGCACGAATTCCACAAGAATCTTCAAAAACCAGAGACATAACCGGCGGTCTTCCGAGAGTAGCGGATTTGTTTGAAGCTCGAAAACCTAAGGAGCCAGCTGTTCTAGCAGAAATTAGCGGAACAATTAGTTACGGTAAGGAAACAAAAGGTAAAGAACGAATAGTAATAACCGGTCAAGATGAGGAAGTTCACGAAGAATTAATTCCTAAGTGGAGACATATTAGCGTGTTTGAAGGCGAGCATGTAGAAAAAGGTGAAAGCATAGTTGATGGGCCACCTGCACCACATGACATTTTGAAGCTTAAAGGAGTAAAAGCTTTGTCTAACTTTATAAGCAGTGAAATTCAAGATGTTTATCGTCTGCAAGGCGTTAAGATAAATGATAAGCATATCGAAATCATTGTTAGACAAATGCTTCGAAAGGCAGAAATAGCAGAATCGGGAGATAGTACTTTTCTAAAAGGTGAGCAATTAGAGCGCACAAGGGTTTTGGAGGAAAATGAAAGACTTCAGGCAGATGGAAAAGAACCAGCAAAGTGGGATCCCATATTACTGGGCATTACCAAGGCTTCATTATTAACTGAATCATTTATTTCAGCAGCATCATTTCAGGAAACAACTAGAGTTCTGACCGAGGCTAGTGTTAATGGCAAACGTGACCAATTACGAGGTTTAAAGGAGAATGTAATAGTTGGGCGTCTGATACCGGCAGGTTCTGGACTCGCTCATCATGCAGAAATGCATGAAAAGCAGGCTCTTGAAGAGGAAGAATCAGAAGATTCAGCGGAAAATTTAGACTCTTTAGAGATTGAAATAGGGCCAACTGAATCAGATAACGAATCTGCGGAGGGCATAAATACGACTTAATATTGTTAAGTATTTAATCCTCTTGACATTATAGTTAGCGAAGACATAAAATCTCGCCTCTTCAACAGACAAGGATCTGTTTCCTAGTCTGTTGTTTTGCTTTAAGTACTTGAAAAATAACAATTTTTTTAAAAAATTGTATACAAGCCAGACTTGTACCTCAGGGATATCCGAAGAATTTTCGACGTATGTCCGCACTGATATTACAAAGCATACATATATATGTATGTTCAGTTCGGATAAACGAGGTAGTCTGCGCGTTTAATAAATTGATATATATAGGTTTTTTATGACAACTATAAACCAATTAGTTCGAAAACCACGGAAACGGCAACATGCAAAAAGTAATGTTCCCGCTTTGGATGCTTGTCCTCAAAAACGTGGCGTATGTACCCGTGTTTATACAACAACACCTAAGAAACCAAACTCTGCATTAAGGAAAGTAGCGCGTGTCAGGCTCACGAATGGACAAGAAGTAACAACATATATTGGTGGTGAAGGACATAATCTCCAAGAACACTCTGTAATTATGATAAGAGGTGGTCGTGTAAAGGATTTACCAGGTGTTCGTTACCATACAGTTCGAGGAACTCTCGATACATCAGGTGTTAGCGATAGACGGCGTGGTAGGTCGAAATATGGCGCAAAGAAACCGAAATCATAAGTGGTCGGGTAATAAACAATAGTATTACAAGAAATATAAAACAGGATTAACTTACAAAATGTCAAGAAGAAGAGTTGCTGAAAAAACAACAATACTTCCAGATCCGAAATACGGAGATATGGTTTTGGCAAAATTTATAAATATAATCATGCGAAGCGGCAAGAAATCAATAGCTGAAAAAATTGTATACGGCGCACTTAATGAAATTAATAATAAAGGTAATTCGGAGCCACTCGAAATTTTTAATAAGGCACTTGAAAATATAAGACCAGTTGTTGAAGTAAAATCACGTCGTGTAGGTGGAGCAACTTATCAGATTCCTGTTGAAGTAAAAACATCAAGAAGTATGACATTGGCAATGCGCTGGGTTGTTGATGCTGCAAAAAATCGTAATGAAAAAGATATGGGGTCGCGTTTAGCTGGAGAATTAATGGATGCCTCAGAAAATCGCGGTACAGCAATAAAAAAACGTGAAGATACTCATCGAATGGCAGAAGCTAACAAAGCATTTTCACATTATCGTTGGTAAACGGAAAATTAAATAAAAAAGCTAGCATCATGGTAAGAAACACAACAATTGAACACTACAGGAATATCGGAATTATGGCTCACATTGATGCTGGCAAGACAACCACAACAGAGCGAGTATTATTTTATACAGGTGTTTCACATAAGATTGGTGAAGTTCATGATGGTGCTGCAACAATGGATTGGATGGAACAGGAGCAAGAAAGAGGAATCACAATAACATCTGCAGCAACAACCTGTTTTTGGAAGGGGACGGCATCACAGTTTCCGGAACATCGTATAAATATTATTGATACTCCAGGACATGTTGATTTCACGATAGAAGTCGAACGTTCGTTGCGTGTGTTGGATGGAACCTGTGCAGTATTTTGTGCTGTTGGTGGAGTTGAACCTCAATCTGAAACCGTTTGGCGTCAAGCAAATAAGTATTCAGTACCACGAATTGCTTTTGTTAACAAAATGGATCGTGCCGGAGCTAATTTTTTAAGAGTTGTTGGGCAGATTAAAGATCGTCTTAATTCGAATGCTGTCACTATGCAATTGCCAATTGGCGCTGAAGAAAAATTTGAGGGTGTTATAGATCTTGTAAAAATGAAAGCGATTTATTGGGAAGAAGAAAATATGGGAATTAAATTTGAAGAAAAAGATATTCCCGAAAAGATGAAAGATACTGCAGAAGAACATCACGAAAATATCATAGAGACAGCAGCAGAAGCAAATGAAGTATTAATGGAAGCATACTTAGAAATCGGCGGTTTAACTGAAGAACAAATCAAAGAAGGAATAAGACAGCAAACATTAGCAAATGAGATTGTTCCAGTATTTTGTGGTTCCGCATTTAAAAACAAAGGTATCCAAACAATGCTTGATGCAATAATTGAGTATCTCCCATCCCCAGTTGATGTTCCTCCAATTAAGGGAATTCTAAACGACAAAAACGAATCAGAGGGAGAAAGAAAATCATCGGATGATGATCCATTTGCAGCATTAGCTTTTAAAATAGCAACCGATCCTTTCGTTGGAACTTTGACATTTTTCAGGGTTTATTCGGGAGTGCTCAAGTCTGGAGATACAGTTTACAATCCAGTAAAAGCAAAAAAAGAGAGAGTGGGTAGAATTTTACAGATGCATGCAAATAGTCGCGAGGAGTTAAAGGAAGTTCGTGCCGGAGATATAGCTGCAGCAGTTGGATTAAAGGATATTGTGACAGGCGATACACTGTGTGATCAAAATAATATTATTACATTAGAAAGAATGGAGTTTCCTGATCCTGTTATATCTGTTGCTGTTGAGCCAAAAACTAAACCCGATCAAGAAAAAATGGGAATAGCATTAGGTAAATTAGCACAAGAGGATCCATCTTTTAGAGTTCACACAGATGAAGAATCAGGACAAACTATTATTTCTGGAATGGGTGAGCTACATCTTGAAATTATTGTTGATCGTTTAAAGCGCGAGTTTAAAGTTGAAGCTAATGTCGGGAAGCCTCAAGTCGCATATAGAGAAACTATCAGAAAAACACTTGAAAAAGTCGAAGGTAAGTTTGTTAGACAATCTGGTGGAAGAGGTCAATATGGTCACGTTGTATTCAAAATTGAACCAAGGAATCCTGGAGAGGGTTTTGAATTTGTAAATGAAATTGTAGGGGGTGTTATTCCAAAAGAATATATTCCCGCAGTAGAAAAAGGTGTTGTTGAGCAAATGGAAAATGGAATTATTGCTGGATTTCCTGTAGTTGATGTAAGAGTTACTTTACATGACGGTTCTTACCATGATGTAGATTCAAGTGAAATGGCATTTAAGATAGCCGGATCGATGGGTTTTAAAGAAGGAGCCAGTAAAGCAAAACCCGTTTTACTAGAACCAGTTATGAAAGTCGAAATTGTAACGCCTGAAGAGTATTTAGGAACAGTTAATGGAGATTTAAATAGGCGACGTGGAATTTTGCAAGGTACAGAAGAAACTCCAGCAGGCAAAGTAATACGTGCCGAAGTACCACTTAGTGAGATGTTTGGATATGCAACAGATCTTCGTTCGGCAACACAAGGTCGAGCAGTCTACACAATGGAATTTGAAAAATATAATGAAGTGCCCGCAAATATTGCTGAAAGTATTACAAGTAAAAACTAAACAATTAACATAAAAATATCCGAGAATTAAAAATGGCCGAACAACAAAGAATTAGAATACGTCTCAAAGCATTTGATCATCGTTTGATAGATCAGTCTACAAAGGAGATTGTCGAAACGGCTCAGCGAACTGGTGCTCAGATAAAGGGTCCAATTCCACTACCAACAAAAAAAGAACGTTTTACCGTTTTAATATCGCCACATGTTAATAAGGATGCCCGTGATCAGTATGAGATTCGAACACATAAACGACTAATGGATATCATAAATCCGACAGATAAAACTGTAGACGCATTAATGAAACTTGATTTAGCTGCTGGTGTTGATGTTCAAATTAAACTTAATTAGAAAAATAAATTGAAAATATGATGACAATTGGAATAGTAGGGAAAAAATGTGGGATGACTCGTCTTTTTACAGATGATGGTTTATCTATTCCTGTAACTGTGGTGGAGGCGACACCAAATCTCGTTACCAGTTTATTAACAGAAGAAGACAAAGGTTATAGTGCAGTTCAAGTCTCATGGGGAACAAAAAAATCTACCTCAATGACAAAATCTGAGGCAGGAAACTATAAAAAAGCAAATATTGATACTGGTGAAGGATTTTTAGAATATAGAGTAACTCCAGAGGAACTAGAACAGTATTCACTCGGTGGTGCAATAAAAGTTGATATTTTTAAAACAGGGCAAAAAGTTGATGTTACGGGTACATCTAAAGGTAAAGGTTTTTCGGGAGCAATAAAACGACATAATTTTAGTCACCAACGTAATAGTCATGGAAATTCAATTTCACATCGAGCTCCAGGCTCAATTGGTCAGTGTCAAACACCCGGCAGAGTTTTTAAAGGAAAAAAAATGGCTGGACACCTCGGAAATACAAGAAGGACCTCACAAAATCTTGAAATTGTACAGATCGATAATGAACGTAATTTGTTATTAATTAAGGGAGCAGTACCTGCTAGTAAAGGTGGTAGGGTTATTATCAAACCATCGATAAAGTTTTTGAGTAATCCGGAAAAACAATTTGCAAAAACAAAAGCCGAAACAAAAGCTGATACAAAAGAATAAAAAGGTTAAAAATATGGATCTAAAAATTCAAAAGTCAGGAAAAAAACAAGCGAGCAAAATTAGTGTTGCCGATAATGTTTTTGCAGCTGAGTTTAATGAACCATTAATACACCAAGTTTTGATTTCGTATATGGCAGGTTCCCGTTCGGGCACAAAAGCTCATAAATCACGTTCCGAAGTTAGGGGTGGAGGTAGAAAACCATGGAGACAAAAAGGAACTGGTAGAGCTAGAGCTGGAACTATTCGTAGTCCTTTGTGGCGTGGCGGCGGAGTTACTTTTGCCGCAAAACCTCGTGACTATAGTAAAAAAATAAATAAGAAGATGTATAAAGGTGCCATGCGTTCAATTTTTTCTGAGCTTGTAAGACAAGAAAGATTTGTATGTATTGACGAATTCAATGTTGATGATTCTAAAACGAAATCGGTAAAAGATAAGCTGAGCAAACTTGGTCTCAAGGAAGTTTTAATTATCACTGAAGCATTAACAGAAAACCTATATTTAGGTGCAAGAAATATTCCCAAAGTTGATGTAATGGATACCAATGAAATTGATCCGTATTCTTTAATTGGTTTTGAAAAAGTTTTGATAACACAAGCAGCAGTTGAAAAAGTAGAGGAATGGCTGTCATGAATGAACAAAAAGTAATGTCAGTGTTGCTAGAACCAAAAGTTACTGAGAAATCTAGCATGATAGGCGAATTGAATAATCAGTATGTATTCAAAGTTGTAAAAAGCGCAACAAAGCCTGAGATAAAGAAAGCGGTAGAATTAATGTTCGATGGAGCTGAGGTACAATCAGTTCAAGTATCAAATGTAAAAGGTAAAACAAAAACTTTTAAAAGATTTCCTGGTAAACGCGCTAATTGGAAAAAGGCGTATGTTAAATTAAAACCAGGTTTTGATATAGATTTTATGGGCAACGGTTAAACTGAGGACTTTTAGATTATGGTATTAATGAATCCAAAACCAACATCGGCAGGCCGAAGGTCAATGATCAAGGTTGTTAGTCCTGAATTATATAAAGGTAAGCCACACGAATCATTGTTGGAGAAAAAAAATAAATCCGCTGGACGAAATAATAATGGCCGAATAACCATTCGTCATCGTGGAGGTGGCTCAAAACAACGTTATAGATTGATAGATTTTAAAAGAGACAAAGATGGTTTATTAGCTAAAGTTGAGCATGTCGAATATGACCCAAATAGAACCGCTCACATAGCATTATTGTTATATAAGGATGGCGAAAGGCGTTACATAGTAGCACCTAATGGCATTAAGCCAGGCGATGAAATAATGTCAGGTACAGAGGCACCAATACAGACAGGAAATTGTATGCCAATGAGAAATATACCCCTTGGAACAACAATACATTGTATTGAACTTAAACCAGGAGGGGGAGCACAGCTTGCAAGAAGCGCAGGTGCATCAGCTCAATTAGTTGCAAAAGAAGGGCATTATGTGACCATTAGGTTACGTTCTAGTGAAATGCGAAAAGTCTTATCTGAATGTCGAGCAACTATTGGCGAAGTTAGTAATACCGAGCATCAATTACGATCCCTAGGTAAAGCTGGAGCAAAAAGATGGAGAGGTGTGCGTCCAACGGTGCGTGGTGTTGCAATGAATCCGGTTGATCATCCGCATGGAGGAGGAGAGGGCCGCACTTCTGGCGGACGTCACCCTGTCAGTCCATGGGGGACTCCTACAAAGGGCTACAAAACAAGAAAAAATAAACGAACAGATAATTTAATTGTTAGAAAAAGAAAATCGCAGAGGGTTAAGTAGTGGCACGTTCAATAAAAAAAGGACCCTTTGTTGATCATCATCTTCTAAAGAAGGTTGAAGTTGCAAAGGAAAGCAATGATAAACGCCCAATTAAAACATGGTCACGACGTTCAATGGTTATGCCCGAGATGGTAGGCCTAACAATTGCAATACATAATGGTAGAGATCACGTACCAATATATGTTTCTGAGAATATGGTAGGTCATAAATTAGGGGAATTTGTTTTAACCAGAACATTTCGCGGCCATGTCGCAGATAAAAAAACATAACTAAAAAATAATTAAAACATGACAACATCAGCAACATTAAAATTTACACATTTGTCGCCACAAAAAATGCGCTTAGTAGCGGACCAAATACGCGGCATGTCAGCAGATAATGCAGTAACTTTGCTTTCATTTAGTAATAAAAAAGGAGCGAAGATTGTAAAAAAAGTACTAGAGTCTGCTATTGCAAATGCTGAAAATAATGATGGTGCTGATATTGATGAGCTTAGGGTTGCGGCGATTGAAGTAAATCAAGGCCCAACAATGAAGCGACTCCGTCCTCGTGCGAGAGGTCGAGCTGATAGGATTTTAAAAAGAACTAGCCATTTGACCGTGAAAGTTTCGGAAAAGGGAGAAGAATAGCTACTATGGGTCAGAAAGTACATCCAACTGGAATACGTCTAGGAATAATAAAAGACTGGACCTCAACTTGGTATGCAGACACTAAGAATTATGCCAATTATCTAAATGCCGATATTAAAGTACGTGACTACCTTAGAAAGAAGTTAGCAAATGCATCGGTAAGTCGTATTCAGATTGAAAGACCAGCGGGTAATGCAAGAGTGATTATTTATACAGCACGTCCTGGGATTGTAATTGGTAAGAAAGGAGAAGATATAGAGCGTCTGCGTCTAGAAGTTTCAAAAATGATGGGAGTACCAACACATGTTAGCGTTGAAGAGATTCGTAAACCTGAGTTAGATGCCTTCCTTGTTGCGGAGAGTGTAGCGCAGCAGATTGAGAGACGTATTATGTTTAGAAGAGCGATGAAACGTGCTGTTACTAATACAATGCGTTTAGGTGCTGAAGGCATTAAGATCACAGTAAGCGGCAGATTAAACGGCGCTGAAATTGCAAGAACTGAGTGGTATAGAGAAGGTCGAGTGCCACTTCATACTCTTCGTGCCGATATAGATTATGCAACAAAAGAAGCTACAACAACATATGGCATAATTGGAGTAAAAGTATGGCTTTTTAAAGGCGAGATTTTTGGTTACGAAAAAGATAAAGAAGAACAAGTTCAAAACGAAGTAAATAAAACTAATAAAGATTAGGAATAAAAAGTGTTACAACCAAAAAGAACAAAATTTAGAAAACAAAGCAAATTAAGAAATCGTGGTTTAGCCACGACTGGTAACAAAGTTAGCTTTGGAGAATATGGTCTAAAAGCTGTTGGCAGAGGGCGAATAACTGCACGTCAAATAGAAGCAGCTAGGCGTGCCTTAACGCGTAAGGTAAAACGTGGGGCAAAAGTATGGATCAGGATATTTCCAGATAAACCCATTACAAAAAAACCTCTGGAAGTTCGACAAGGTAAAGGTAAAGGAAGTGTTGAATATTGGGTTGCACAAATTCAACCTGGAAGGATGCTCTATGAAATGGAGGGTGTAACCGAGGAACTAGCACGGGAAGCTTTTGAGCTTGCTTCAGCTAAATTACCAATTAAAACAACTTTTGTAACGAGGACATTATTGTAATGAAAACATCTGAATTAAGAGAAAAAACAGATGAAGAGTTGCAAAGTCTTCTAACTGAAGAATTGCGTTCTCAATTCAATTTACGAATGAGAAAAGGCACGGGACAGCTGGATAAACCAAGTGAAATAAAAAAAACAAGAAGAAATATAGCTAGAATAAACACCATTCTTAATGAAAATAAAGCTTCTATAGATAAGGAAAAAATATGAGCGATGAAAACCTAAAAACAAAGACAGTAACTGGAACAGTTACTAGTTCAAGAATGGATAAAACAATTTCGGTATGTATAGAAAGAACTGTAAAACATCCACTTTATGGTAAATATATTAGGCGTTCGACTAAAGTAATGGCGCATGATGAAGTAAATGAGTGTGGTGAGGGCGATGTGGTCATAATTGAATCATCAAGACCATTATCAAAAAATAAATCTTGGCGTTTACAAAAGATTGTTTCTAAGGCGCAAATTGTCTAAAGATAACGGGTTGAAATATTAATGATACAAATGCAAACAATACTTGATGCAGCTGATAATAGCGGAGCTCGTCGTCTGATGTGCGTGAAAGTCTTGGGTGGTTCAAAACGCCGATATGCTAATGTCGGCGATGTTATTAAAGTAAGTATTAAGGAGGCAATCCCGCGCGGGAAAGTAAAAAAAGGAGATGTTTATAATGCTGTTGTTGTACGAACTCGAAAAGGGGTTCGACGAGGGGATGGTTCGTTAATACGTTTTGATGGCAACGCAGCGGTGCTACTAAATTCTCAATTACAACCTGTGGGCACACGTATTTTTGGTCCAGTAACAAGAGAGTTACGAGGACTAAAATTCATGAAAATTGTTTCTCTAGCACCAGAGGTATTGTAAAAATGAGTCGTCTAAAGAAAGGTGATGAAGTAATAGTTATAGCTGGTCGAGATAAAGGTAAAAGAGGTGTCGTTTTATCTGTATTGAATGATGTAAATAAACTAATTATTGAAAATGTAAATATGATAAAACGGCATACAAAAGGAAACCCATCACAAGGAACTCCAGGCGGTATTGTTGAAAAAGAATCGCCTATAGATCAATCAAATGTTGCAATCTGGAACTCAATTAGTAATAAACAAGATAGAGTTGGTTACAAATATTTAGAGGATGGTCAGAAAGTTCGATATTTTAAGTCAAACAAAGAAGTAGTAGATGTATAGGAATTTTTAGATATGGCTACATTATTTGAACATTATAAAAAAAATATAACTAAAGAATTGACCAAACAGTTCGGGTATAAGTCCTGTATGCAAATTCCAAAAATAACCAAGGTTACATTAAACATGGGTTTAGGAGAATCAGTTGCTGATAAAAAAATAATTGAAAACGCAGTGAATGATATGACAAAGATTGCTGGACAAAAACCAGTTGTGACAAAGGCTAGAAAGTCTATTGCTAATTTTAAAGTACGTGAGGGTTGGCCGATAGGATGTAAAGTTACTCTCAGGCGTGAACGCATGTATGAATTTTTAGAGCGTTTAATTACAATAGCCATACCTCGTATTAGAGACTTTCGTGGGCTCAATTCTAAGTCATTTGATGGGCGTGGTAATTACAGCATAGGAATAAAAGAGCAAATCATTTTTCCCGAAATTGATTTCGATAAAATTGATTCAATTCGAGGAATTGATATTACAATAACTACATCAGCTCGAACAAATGAAGAAGCATTAGCGTTATTAACATCATTTAAATTACCAATAAGGACTTAAGGATTATTTGATATGGCAAAATCATGCATGGTTAATCGCGAAATAAAAAGGATGCGTATGGTCAATAAATTTTCTTCAAAAAGAACAGAATTAAAAGCCATTGTTAAAAATACTTCATTGAGTGATGACGAACGTAGGGATGCTAGAGAGAAATTAAATAAGTTACCTAGAGATGCAAATCCTATACGTATGCGAAATCGTTGTGCAATTACTGGTCGAGCTCATGGATATTATAGGAAATTTGGTTTGTCACGTAACAAATTGCGGGAAGCAGCTATGCGTGGCGATATACCAGGTTTAGTTAAAGCAAGCTGGTAAGCAAATGAAAGAGAGATATATAAAATGACTATGTCAGACCCAATTTCAGATATGTTGACGCGTATTCGTAATTCACTACAACGCAACAAAAGCGATGTGAGCATTCCATCGTCAAAACTAAAGATTGCTATAGCAAATATACTCAAGCAAGAAGGTTATATTACTGATTATAGAGTTGAAGAAAATGAGAATAAGATGTCACTTATAATTGAATTAAAATATTTTCAAGGTAAGCCAGTTATAGAATCAATAGAACGTGTTAGCCGTCCAAGTCTTCGTTCATACAAATCATTTAGTGATTTACCAAAAGTAATGGGTGGTCTTGGTGTGGCAATTATTTCCACCGCAAAAGGTGTTATGACTGACAAGTCAGCAAGAGAACAAGGTATTGGCGGCGAAGTTTTGTGTTATATATCATAAATATGAATAAATAAACTATGTCTAGAATAGCAAACAATCCAATAACAATACCTTCAGGCGTTGAAGTCAATATATCTGGAGATATTGTAACAATTAAGGGGAGTAAAGGAGAATTAACACATAATATTCATCCGCTCATAAAGCTTGAGCAGTCAGATGACGTTATAAAAACACTTGTTAAAAATAATAGTAAGTTTGCTAAAGCTCTTTCAGGGACAACGCGCGCTCTTATTCAAAATATAATAACAGGCGTTAGCGAAGGTTTTGAACGTAAACTTGAAATTACTGGAGTGGGGTATCGTGCGGCTGTTTCTGGTAAAGCATTAAACTTAACTTTAGGGTTTTCTCATCCAATTGCATTTAATATTCCAGAGGGAATTACAATTGAGACACCCAGTCAAACTGAAATAGTCATCAAAGGAAATAATAAACAACAAGTAGGGCAAGTTGCTGCAAATATCAGAGCATTCAGACCACCTGAGCCTTATAAAGGAAAAGGTGTTCGTTATTCTGATGAGAGAATTGTACGTAAAGAGGCTAAAAAGAGTTAAATAATTATGAGTAAAAAAGTAGATAGACTAAGGCGCGCAAAAAAAACTCGTGCAAGAATTAGAAGGCTTGGCTCGGATCGCTTATGTGTGCATAAAACATCAAGACATGTTTATGCGCAAGTAATTTCATCAAATACTTCGCAGGTAATAGCTAGCGCCTCGAGTCTTGATAAAGAGATCAAGAGTCAAATTAAATATACTGGAAATATTGAAGCAGCAAGTATTGTTGGTGGAGTGTTAGCTGAACGCGCCAAAAAGGCAGGTGTAAAAAAAGTTGCTTTCGATCGTTCTGGATTTAAGTTCCATGGACGTATACAAGCACTCGCTAATGCTGCGCGTGAAAATGGCTTAGAATTTTAAGGAAAGATCTTATGAAATTAGAAAATTCAATAACGGGAAATGAAGACCTCCAAGAAAAACTTGTAGCAGTTAATAGAGTTGCAAAAGTAGTTAAAGGCGGTCGACAGTTTGGTTTTGCAGCATTAACTGTTGTTGGTGATGGCAATGGGCGCGTTGGTATAGGGCGCGGAAAATCAAGAGAAGTTCCTTTAGCTATCCAAAAAGCAATGGAAGATGCCCGTCGTAGCATGATTTCTGTTTCTGTTAATGACGGAACACTTCAGTACGCAATTACTTCAGAGTACGGAGCAGCAAAGGTTTATATGCAGCCAGCATCAGAAGGTACAGGAATTATTGCTGGCGGCCCTATGAGAGCCGTTTTTGAAGTTGTTGGGATAAATAATGTTTTAGCAAAATCAATTGGATCAACAAATCCAATAAATGTAATTCGAGCAACTATAAAAGGCCTTGAGTTAATGTCGTCACCAAAATATGTTGCTGAAAAACGTGGTAAATCAATAGAAGAAATTATTAGTTGATATGGCAAAGAAGAAGAAAAAAAATAGTAAATTAAAGGTGACACTGGTTAAAAGTATAAATCGCCGAACTAAACAACATAAGTCATGTATAGGTGGACTTGGTTTGCGTCGTATTGGTCATAGCGTGCTAATTGATGACACTCCAGAAGTAAGAGGTATGATAAATAAGGCGTCCTACTTACTTTCTGTTGAGGAGGATAATTAAAGTAATGCGTTTAAATACCTTAAAACCTAATCAGGGCTCAACTTCAAGTAGTAAAAGACCAGGTCGTGGTATTGGGTCAACTATAGGAAAAACAGGTGGGCGTGGCCACAAAGGTCAAAAATCTCGTGCTGGAGGTTACCATAAAGTTGGTTTCGAGGGCGGTCAAATGCCTTTACAACGTCGTTTGCCAAAAGTTGGATTTAGTTCCCGTGTTAGTCGAATTACAGCAGAGATAAGACTGCATGAGCTCGCTAATCTTGATGTTGAAACCATTGATATTGGGGCACTCAAATCGGCACGATTGATTAACAAAAACATACAACGGGTGAAGATTATTTTATCTGGGAAAATAGAAAAAAAATTAAACACTAAAGGTCTAATGGTTACAAAAGGAGCAAAAAATGCTATTGAAAGTGCCGGAGGAAAAGTAGAGGATTAAATGGCCACATCTACCTCAACACTCCCTGGAGGCTTAGCTGGTCTGGGAAAATTAAAAGAGCTGAGACAAAGACTCTTTTTTGTACTGGTGGCGCTATTTGTTTACAGGGTTGCCACACATATCCCTGTGCCTGGAATAAACCCCATAGCATTGGCAGAGTTATTCAATCAGCAGCGAGGGACTATATTAGATATGTTTAACATGTTTTCAGGCGGGGCTTTAAGTCGATTCTCTGTAGTTGCTCTTGGTATTATGCCATATATATCAGCATCAATTATTATGCAATTACTGTCAGTTGTTGATCCAAAATTAAAACAATTAAAAAAAGAGGGTGAATCAGGCAGAAGAAAGATAACTCAATACACTCGCTATGGCACTGTTTTTCTAGCAACCTTTCAGGCTTTTGGTGTCGCAATTGCTCTTGAGGGCCAACAAGCATCGGGGCAAGCGGTAGTGATGGACCCAGGCGTTGGTTTTAGGGTTGTTGCTATCACTACATTGGTAACAGGCACAATGTTTTTAATGTGGTTAGGCGAGCAAATAACTGAACGTGGAGTTGGCAATGGTATTTCCATGATAATTTTCGCTGGTATTGTTGCGGGCTTACCTTCAGCAATTGGTGGAACATTAGAGTTATCTAGAACAGGCGAAATGCATTTATTGGCAGTTTTTGCATTGTTTGCGTTAGCAATAGCGGTTACTGGTTTTGTAGTTTTTGTTGAAAGAGGCCAAAGAAGAATAACTGTTAATTATGCTAAGAGACAAGTCGGTAGAAAAATGTATGGTGGGCAGGCAAGTCACTTACCATTAAAACTGAATATGGCCGGAGTGATCCCACCAATATTTGCATCAAGTTTGATACTGTTTCCTGCTACTATTGCAGGCTGGTTTAGTCAGACTGAAGGAATGAATTGGTTGCAGGACTTTGCAACAACATTATCGCCAGGTCAGCCGATTTATGTATTGTGTTATGCAGCTGGAATCATTTTTTTCTGTTTTTTCTATACCGCAATGGTATTTGATCCTCGAGAAACTGCGGATAATTTAAAGAAATCAGGAGCATTTATTCCAGGCATGAGACCAGGCGAACAAACAGCAAATTATCTTGATAAAGTATTAACAAAACTGACTCTAGCAGGCGCTGTATATATTACATTTGTTTGCTTATTACCCGAATTTTTAATTGTTAAATTCAATGTGCCATTTTATTTTGGTGGAACATCATTATTAATTATTGTTGTAGTAGTTATGGATTTTATGTCGCAAATACAGGCTCATTTAATGTCCCATCAATATGAAGGATTAATGAAAAAAGCTAATCTTAAAGGACATGGAAAACGTTAATTCAATGGGCGCTTTGCTTGGAGAAAAAATATGAAAGTCAGAGCATCAGTTAAGCGGATATGCCGTAATTGTCGAATAATTAGGCGTAATAGAGTAGTGCGGGTTATTTGTTCAGATCCTCGTCATAAGCAACGACAAGGTTAAATAAAAATGGAGACTATAAATTAATGGCACGTATTGCGGGAGTTAATATACCAGATAATAAGCATTTGAATATTGCTTTGACATATATTTATGGAATTGGACTCACACGAGCTCAAAAAATTTGTGATGTCCTTAGTTTAGAATATTCTATAAAGGTTAATCAGCTATCAGAAGCTGAATTGGATAACATACGTAGCGAAGTTGCAAAGTTTAATCTTGAAGGTGATTTAAGAAGAGAAGTATCTATAAATATTAAACGTTTGATGGATTTAGGTACAAATAGAGGGATTCGTCATCGTCGAGGGCTTCCAGTTAGAGGGCAGCGCACAAGCACTAATGCTCGTACGCGTAAGGGTCCGAAGAAGATGATTAAGAAATAAAATATAGGATTAAAAAATAATGGCTAAAACAGCAACGAAGAGTCGTAAAAAAGTTAAGAAAAATGTCCTTGATGGCATTGCGCATATCCACGCGTCTTTTAACAATACAATTATTACAATCACAGATAGAGATGGCAATACTCTTTCATGGGCTACTTCGGGCGGCAGTGGGTTTCGTGGATCACGCAAAAGTACTCCTTTTGCAGCACAGATTGCATCTCAAAAAGCAGGTGAAGCAGCAAAAGAATTTGGTTTGCAAAATTTGGAAGTTTTTATAAAAGGCCCAGGACCAGGTCGAGAATCTGCAGTCAGAGCATTAAACACGGTTGGTTTTAAAATCACAAATATTACTGATGTAACTCCAATTCCGCATAATGGGTGTCGTCCACCCAAAAAACGTCGAGTTTAGTAGGAGTTTTATTATGGCACGTTATCTTGGACCAAAATGTAAGCTTAGTCGACGCGAAGGAACAGATTTGTTTTTAAAAAGTCGAGCTAGACCAATAGAAACAAAATGTCAGATTGATAAAACACCTGGTATGGCTACAGCACGGCCAGGAAGAATGTCTGACTATGCACTTCAATTAAGAGAAAAACAAAAATTACGTAGAATATATGGTGTGCTAGAAAAGCAATTCCGCAGGTATTATAAAGAAGCGGCAAGGCGAAAAGGTTCAACAGGTGAAAATTTGCTTCAGATTCTTGAATGTCGATTAGACAATGTTGTATATCGAATGGGTTTTGGATCAACACGCAACGAAGCGCGTCAATTAATTAGCCACAGAACGATTCTAGTTAATGATCATAGTGTGAATATACCGTCTTTTCAAATTAGACCTAGTGATAAAGTCACGATTAGAGAAAAAGGTAAAAAACAATTAAGAATTAAAGATGCTTTAAGTGTCGCGGAGCAATATGGTTTTCCAGATTGGGTTGAAGTTGACCCCAAAAATATGGAAGGTACTTTTAAATCAGTACCCGAGAGAAGTGAGCTACCTTCCGAAATTAATGAACAGCTGGTTGTCGAATTGTATTCAAAGTAATTTACGTGTGGAGGATTATTACGCATGTCAACAACAATGAAAGAACTTTTAAAACCTAGTAAATGCACAGTAAACGAAAAGGATAATAATACTTCAGAAATTATTATCGAACCATTAGAAAGAGGTTTTGGGCATACTCTTGGTAATGCATTGCGTCGAGTTTTATTATCATCCATGCCTGGTTGTGCAGTTACAGAACTTGAGATTTTAGAGCCCGAAGTTTTACATGAATATACAACTATGGAAGGTGTTCAGGAAGATGTTACAGATATTATTCTCAATCTAAAAGGTTTAGCTATCATTATGCACTCAAAGGATGAGGCAACACTTACTTTGAAAAAAAGCGGACCTGGGGAGGTATGCGCTAGAGATATAACTGTTGACCATGATGTTGAGATTGCGAATCCTGAGCACGTAATTGCAAATTTGACTAAGGCAGGTCAATTAAGCATGGTAATGAAAGTTGTTCGTAGTCGAGGTTACAAACCTGTTATTGCTGGAGGAAAAGACGATGAGCAGACTATAGGAAAAATAAAGTTAGATGCTTCGTATAGTCCAGTTACGCGTGTTTCTTATGATGTTGGTAACGCTCGTGTTGAACAACGCACAGATTTGGATAAACTGATTTTACAGTTGGAGACAGATGGAACAATAGATCCAAATGATGCTATTCGTGAAGCTGCAACAATATTGAGAAATCAGTTAGTTATATTTGTTGATCTTGAGGCAGAAGAAGCAATAGAGGCAAGCAAGAGTAGTGAGCCCGAAATTGATCCAATTTTACTAAGGCCGGTAGATGATCTTGAATTGACTGTTCGTTCAGCAAATTGTCTGAAAGCAGAGAGTATTTATTACATTGGTGATTTAATCCAACGTACCGAAGTTGAGTTATTGAAAACACCAAATTTAGGAAAAAAGTCGTTAACAGAAATAAAAGATATATTAGCATCGCGCGGATTATCATTAGGTATGCATTTGGATAATTGGCCACCAAGTGGGTTCAATAATCAGGAAGCATTATCAGTATAATTTAAAGAGGAATAATTAATGCGTCATCGTGAAAGTGGTAGGAAATTAAATCGTAATAGCTCTCATCGTAAAGCTATGTTTAGGAATATGGCTGCGTCACTTATCGAGCATGAAATAATAAAAACTACTTTGCCAAAAGCCAAAGAATTAAGACGTGTTGCCGAGCCACTCATAACGATGGCTAAAATCGATAGTGTGGCTAAGAGACGTATAGCATTTTCTCGCATTCGCGATAGAAATGTCGTAACAAAACTATTTAATGAATTAGGCCCACGATATAAGAAGCGACCCGGCGGATATTTGCGTATATTGAAATGCGGTTTTCGTTCGGGAGATAAAGCTCCGATGGCAATTGTTGAGTTAGTTGACCGACCTGAATTATCTGATAATAGTGAAAAGTAAATTACTTATATCTAAATTTATTAGTTATCTAATTTTTTTCTTAATAATTCATTCACTTGCGAAGGATTAGCTTTACCCTTAGATTTTTTCATAACTTTACCTACAAAGAAGCCAATAAGTTTCTGTTTTTTTTCATCTGAAGAGTTTTTATATTGTTCAACTTGCGGCTTATTTTCAGTAATCGTTTCGGTAACAATTTTTTCAATTTCTTTTGAGTCTGTAACTTGTTGTAAATTTTTATTTTCAATTATTTCTTTAGCATTACCATCACCATTCCACATTGCTTCAAAAACTACTTTTGCTATTTTTCCAGAAATTGTATTATTTTTTATTAGATTAATCATTTCCCCGAGCATTTTTGCAGAAACTGGGCTATCTTTTAAATTAATATTATTTTTATTCAAAGAGGCTGAAAGATCTCCCATAATCCAGTTGGCGCACATTTTTGCTTCCTTTGTAATTCTAAAAGTTTCTTCAAAATAATTAGCAATATCAGGATTGATTGTTAAATTATTGCTATCATACTTAGATAGATCTAGCTCACTTATGTAGCGTTTACGTTTAATATCGGGCAATTCTGGTATTTCTTCTTTAATTTTTTTCTTTGTTTCATCCGTAATTAGTATAGGTAACAAATCTGGATCTGGAAAATATCTATAGTCATTAGCTTCTTCTTTACTTCTCATTGAACGCGTTTCATTTTTATTTGGATCATATAAGCGGGTTTCCTGAACGACCTTTTTTCCTGATTCAATCAATTCTATTTGACGATCAACCTCATAATTAATTGCAGCTTCAATAAATTTAAAAGAATTAAGATTTTTTATTTCTGCACGAATACCCAATTCTTCTTTATCAATAGGTCTAATTGAAACATTTGCATCACAACGAAAGGAGCCTTCCTGCATATTACCGTCACAAATCTTCAAATATTGGACAAGTGAATGTATCTTTTTCAAGTAATTAACAGCTTCTTTTGCGTTATTCATATCAGGCTCAGAAACAATCTCAAGAAGCGGATTACCTGCACGATTAAGATCAACTCCAGTATTGTTTAAAAAATCATCATGGTTTGATTTTCCAGCATCCTCCTCCAAATGCGCTCTTGTAATTCTGATAATCTTCTTATTATTTTCATCGATATCAATTTCTATTTGACCATTACTGACAATCGGTAACTCGAATTGACTTATTTGATATCCTTTTGGAAGATCAGGATAAAAGTAATTTTTTCTTGCAAAAATAGATTTTTTAGGAATCTCCGCACCAATTGCTAAGCCAAATTTTACTGCCATAAAAATTGCTTGTTCATTAATTACTGGTAAAACACCGGGCAAACCTAAGTCTACTGCATTAGCTTGTGTATTTGGAGCAGCACCATATTTTGTTGATGAACCTGAAAAAATTTTACTTTTTGTTGCTAATTGGGCGTGTATTTCAAGCCCTATAATAGTCTGCCATTCCGTATTTTTATTCATATTTTTTTGGTATTTTTTTGTGCCAGTCAGTGGCTTTTTGATACTGATGGGCTACATTTATTATAAGTGATTCTTGAAAATGATTACCAATCAGCTGCATTCCGACTGGTAATTCGTTAATAAAACCAGAGGGAATCGAGATAGCTGGTAATCCAGCGAGATTTGCCGAAACAGTATATATATCTGAAAGGTACATGCTTATTGGATCATTAAGTTTTTCATTTAATCTAAAGGCGGTTCCAGTTGTCGTTGGTCCTGCTAAAAGATCAACTTTATCAAAAACTTCCTTAAAATCATTACGTATTATTTGTCTAACTTTTTGTGCTTTTAAATAATATGCATCGTAATAACCAGCTGATAAAACATACGTACCGATCATTATTCGCCTTTTTACCTCTTTTCCGAATCCTTCTTGCCGACTTCGACAATATAGATCTTTCAAATCTTTTGGTTCATTGCAACGATGACCAAAACGTATGCCATCATAACGAGATAAGTTAGATGAACATTCGGCTGGAGCAACAACATAATATGCAGGAATAGATAGTTCTGTGTGAGGTAAATCAACATCAATAAATTTAGCACCTAATTTTTCAAGTTCTTTAATTCCATTTTCTACTAAGTTTGCAACATCATTATTTAAATTTTTATCAAAGTATTGTTGTGGAAGCCCAATCTTCAATCCCTTAATTGAGTCATTTAGGTTTTTTGTGTAATCTTCTATTTTATTATTTGCTGATGTTGAATCATTTCCATCATAACCTGCAATAACATTCATAATTAATGCTACATCTTCTGCTGTTTGCGCCATTGGTCCTCCTTGATCAAGACTGGAGGCAAAGGCTATCATTCCGTAACGGGAAACTCTTCCGTATGTCGGCTTTAGTCCTGTTATTCCACAAAATGATGCTGGTTGTCTTATTGAGCCACCAGTATCAGTGCCAGTAGCCGCTGGACATAATCTGGCAGCAACAGCACTTGCAGACCCACCAGATGACCCCCCTGGCACATTATCATTATTCCATGGATTTTTTGCAGGCCCAAAGAAACTTGTTTCGTTTGATGAGCCCATTGCAAACTCATCCATATTAGTCTTCCCTAACATGACAAAACCATTTTCATTCATTTTTTTGACTAGCGTTGCATCGTATGGCGCTATAAAATTACTTAGCATTTTAGAACCACAGGTTGTCTTAACTCCATTTGTACAAAATATATCTTTTTGTGCAACAGGCACACCTGTTAGCAATGTGTGATTACCCCTAGCACGATTTTTGTCAGCAATCTTTGCTTTTTTTATTGCTTCGTCTTCAGTAATTGTAATAAAGCAATTTAATGAAACATTATGCTTTTTGCAGCGCTCAATATAGCCACGAATTAATTCTTCGCTACTTATCTTTTTTGATTCTAGAGCTGATGAGAGTTCTGCTAGCGTAGATTGATGCATATTAATAATATTTTTAATTCGTTTTTCTAGTCGGTTATTCTATTACTTTGGGAACGAGGTAGTACCCGTCTTTTGTTTCCGTAGCATTTGCTTGGAAATTCTCACGTTCATTTTTTTCTGTAACATTATCAGTTCTTAGGCGTGAAAATAGGTCGAGCGGATGAGCAAGTGGCTCTATACTTGCTGTATCAACCGAATTCATTTTTTCGATTAAATCTATAATATCAGCCAATTCCTTACAGTGACTAGCAATGTCGTCCTCGTCTATTGTCAGCCTAGCTAGTAGCGCAATATTTTGAATTTCAGATTTATCGAGAGACATATAAGTAGTTGTTCTTATTTATTGAAAAAATTAGAGTTTTTTACGTTTCTTGTGCTTGCTCAAAGCTTCGCCCATTGATACAGTTACACTACAGATTGTCATATGATTATTGGTTAAAAATACGACTCCATGTTCTAATAAGACAATTTTAGATGAATACGAGAGTAGTTGCTATACAACATTTAATATTCATCACTATTTAGGTTTATGTTATTGCAATGTTGAAAACGAAATCACAGGATTAATTATGTTTAAACAAGTAAGAGGTCTTTTTTCCAACGATCTGTCAATCGATTTAGGGACAGCTAACACCTTAATTTATGTACGTAATAAAGGCATAGTTCTTGATGAGCCATCGGTTGTGGCAATTCGTAAAGATGGAAATAAAATTAGTCCAAAATCAATTCTTGCCGTTGGTGAAGCAGCAAAAAAAATGTTAGGCCGTACTCCAGGTCATATTACAGCTATTAGACCATTAAAGGATGGTGTAATTGCTGATTTCACTGTTACTGAAAAAATGTTGCAGTATTTTATTCGTAATGCTCATGGTTCAACATTTTTTAAACCAAGTCCACGTGTACTCGTTTGCGTACCTTGTGGTTCGACTCAAGTAGAGCGACGCGCTATTAGAGAATCCGCAGCTGGAGCAGGCGCACGCACAGTTCATTTAATTGAAGAACCAATGGCTGCTGCAATTGGTGCAGGAATGCCAGTTAGTGATCCACGGGGATCTATGGTAGTAGATATTGGTGGTGGAACAACTGAGGTAGCTGTAATTTCACTTAATGGAATTGTTTATTCAGAATCAATACGTATTGGTGGTGATCGGTTTGACGATGCAATCATTAATTATGTTAGACGTAACTATGGAAGTTTAATAGGTGATTCAACAGCTGAAAAAATAAAAAAGGATATAGGATGCGCGTATCCTGCAAATGAAGTGAATGAATTAGTAGTAAGAGGTCGTAATTTAGCTGAGGGAATACCGAGGAGTTTTACTTTAAATAGCAATGAGATTTTGGAGGCATTACAAGAACCTCTAAGCGGAATAATCGATGCAGTCAAAAATGCATTAGAAAAAACGCCGCCAGAACTGGGTTCTGATGTTGCCGAGCAGGGTCTTGTTTTAACTGGAGGCGGGGCGAAGCTAAAAGATTTAGACAGGTTATTAATGGAGGAATGTGGAGTACCAGTAATTATAGCTGAAGATCCTCTAACTTGCGTCGCTAGGGGTGGCGGCAAATATTTAGAAATGATTGATGAATTCGGACTCGATATTCTTACTATTGATTAATACAGGAGAGTTTTCATATTAGCGATTTATTTCGAAAAGGAGTGTCGATAAATGCTTCCTTTTTTTTCTTTTTGGCATTATCAATTACAATTATTTATTTTGATAATCAAAAAAATGCTCTAAAAACAGCCCGTTCTTTCATTTCAACCCTTATTCACCCAGTAGAGATAATAGCTAGTTTTCCATATAAAATTAAAGATAGTGTTTCAGCTTTATTAGTTTCTCATCAAACTTTATCGTCAGATAATGAGAAATTAATAGAAGAGCTGCTTCTGTTAAGAACAAGATTACAGCAATACGAAATTATTGAGTCTGAAAATCGTCGATTACGTAAATTGTTAGAATCGTCCTTCCGCCTCAAAAATAAGATTTTATTGGCTCAATTAGTTGCAGTTCAATTAGATTCATTTCAAAAAAAAATAGTTATAGATAAAGGAGAGAATGACTTAGCCTATGAAGGTCAGCCGGTGGTTGACTCTGGTGGCATAGTTGGTCAAATCATTGAAACCAATCCTTTCTCTAGCACAGTTTTATTGATCACTGATCCAAATCACGGTTTACCTGTTCAGATTGATAGAAATAGTTTACGTGCTAATGCTATTGGTTCAGGGGAGGGCGATAAATTAATACTTGAAAATTTGCCTAACCCATTAGTTACAGATTCTGAAGTTCCAAATTGTTGCGATATCATGGTTGGAGATTTAGTAGTTTCCTCGGGACTTGCGCGAGTATTTCCTAGGAATTTTCCTGTAGGCGAAGTAGAAGAAATAAAACAAGATATTAGCAAATCGACAACAACAATTATTGTCAAACCTTTTGCTCAATTTGCAAATATAAGAGAAGTTTTAATGGTATGGCCAAATGAATATAAAGAACAGTAAATAAATTTTACGAGGTAAAAAACATTCATAATCGAATAAAAAGCAATTTACTAATAGCCATGACATTTGCTCTTGGTTTCGTTTTATCTGCTATTCCAATTCCTGAAGCAGTTAGTAATTGGCGACCATCTTTGGTGCCACTAATTTTAATTTATTGGTGTATGGCTTTACCAAACAGAGTTGGGATAAAATCAGCTTGGATTTTAGGAATGTTATTTGACGTACAGAAAAGTTTTGTATTGGGACAACATGCAATAGGCTTCATTTTTTTGGCGTATATAATAATAAGAAACCATAAACGTATGAGAGTGTATCCATTACCACAACAGGCTGTTATAGTCTTAATATATTTATTAATATATAAAAGCATAATGTTATCCATTATGTTTTTATCTGGATCTTTTCACTTCACTTGGTCTTATTGGCTACCAATTGCTAGTAGCGTAATATTATGGCCATTTTTATTTTTGGGCATGAGACTTTTTCGACGTAGATATGATATATCTTAACTAGAAATTCACAACGAAAAATAACTGATGAGTTTTTTCCCTAAAGATCGAGTTGAATTTATCCTTAAAGATAGAGATAAAGAATCTTCAATTATAAAAAAGCGTATATATATAGCCGCGTTTATAATCATCGTGCTTTTTATTGGACTTATTTCAAGGCTATTTTTTCTTGCCGTGATTCAAAACGAACATTATACAACCCTATCTAAAACTAACCGTCAAAAAATTTTACCTATAGCTCCAATTAGAGGAATGATCTATAGCAGAGAAGGAATAATTCTCGCTGAAAATAAACCAATGTATAGCCTCCAGGTAATTCCAGAAAAAATAACTGATGTTGATCAATTAATAATTGATCTACGAGAAATAATTCACATAGATGATAAAGATATTGAAAGATTTAAATTTCTATCAAATAAAAAAAGACGTTTTGAAAGAATTTCTATAAAAGAAAACTTAAACGAGATAGAAGTCGCATTATTTTCCGTAAACAGGCACCGTTTTTCAAGTGTAGATGTTGTTGAAAGTTTTTTTAGGCATTACCCGTTAGGAAAGAGCCTTGCACATAGTATTGGTTACGTTGCAAGGATTGATGAAGATGATCTTAATAGTATTTCTAAGTCAGGACTAAATTCAAACTATATTGCCACCACTCATATTGGTAAAGTTGGAATTGAAAAGTCATACGAATCATATTTGCATGGCAAGGTTGGGTATCAAAAAGTTGAAGTTAATGCTGAAGGCAGAGTGATTCGTGTTTTGGAAAAAACTAATCCTCAGCCAGGTAAGAATCTTTATTTATCTATTGATTTATCATTACAAGATATTGCTATAAAGTCTTTAGGAGATAGAAAAGGTGCAATTGTTGCTATGGATCCACGTAATGGTGATGTTCTAGCTTTAGTTAGTTCGCCTAGCTATGATCCAAATGAATTTTCAAGCGGTATAGATACATCCATCTACAAATTATTATTATCATCAGAAAACAAACCTTTAGTAAATAGAGCGCTTCAGGGAAAATACCCACCTGGTTCTACGATCAAACCTTTTTTAGGGTTAATAGCATTAGATAATGAAGTAGTAGCGTTGCAAGAAGAGGTTTGGTGCCCAGGGTGGTTCTCCTTGGAAGGTCATGAACATCGTTATCGTGACTGGAAGAAAGAAGGACATGGTCATACTAATTTGAATAAGGCAATAGTAGAGTCATGCGATGTTTTCTTCTATCAATTGGCTTATCAATTAGGAATTGATCAAATACATAAAAGTTTATCAACTTTTGGCTTTGGTGCCTCTAGCGGGGTAGATATTACAGGTGAAAAATCTGGGTTGTTACCTTCAAGAGAATGGAAGAAAAAGAAAAATAAAGGAGCCTGGTTCCCAGGCGAGACATTAATCATAGGCATTGGTCAGGGTTATTCATTAACAACACCCGTGCAATTAGCAGCAGCAACTTCTGTGATAGCAAATAAGGGTAAATTATACAAACCCAAACTAGTTTCGGGCATTAGTAGCCAGGGCGAACAAGGTGTGATTGTGTTGCCAAATAACATACAAAGTAAAATTGAATTAAAAAATAGCGCTTATTGGGAAGAGATTACTAACTCAATGAGAAGCGTAGTTCATAGCACAAGCGGCACAGCGTGGAAAAGCGGTCTAAATGCCGAATATACTTTTGCCGGTAAAACAGGGACTGCACAGATTATAGGAATTGATCAAGAAAGTGAGTACAAGGAGGAGGAGATTCCGGATGATTTGAAAGATCATGCACTTTTTATAGCATTTGCTCCTGTCGAGCAACCTGAGATTGCTGTTGCAATAATTGTAGAAAATGGAGGGGGCGGGTCAAAAACTGCTGCACCAATTGCGAGAAAAATGTTTGATAATTATTTCTTAAATAAGAGCATAAGTAAAAATGAGTGAACATGCTTTTAGTAACAAAGTGCATATTGATTTTATACTCATATTGCTTATTTTTTCGCTATGTTTATTTGGCCTAGTTATATTATATAGTGCCAGCGGTCAAAATATAGATCTAGTTTATAGCCAGGCGGTGAAATTATTAATTGCTTTGTTATGTATGATACTTGTTGCTCAAATCCCGCCGGCTAATTTAAATCGGTTGTCTTTTTTGTTGTATTTTTCTGGTGTTATTCTTCTTGTATTTGTAATCTTTTTTGGCGATATTGGTAAAGGTGCGCAACGCTGGCTAGATTTGAAAATTTTGCGTTTTCAACCATCCGAATTAATGAAGATAGCAGTGCCTATTTTACTTTCGTCGTATCTTTCAGAAAGATTTTTACCGCCTAAATTTATAAGAATCATTTTATCTTGCATTTTTATAGTGATACCGGTCATTCTGATTGCTAAACAACCAGATCTTGGTACTGCTTTGCTAGTAGCTGTGGCAGGTTTTTCTGTTATTTTTATTGCAGGAATTTCATGGCGTTTCTTGTTATATATGGCTATTATTTTCTCATCATGCATACCAATATTTTGGCACTTTATGCGTGATTATCAAAAGCAGAGGGTATTGACTTTTTTGGATCCCGAGAGCGATCCCCTCGGTGCTGGTTATCATATTATTCAATCAAAGATAGCCATTGGTTCTGGGGGATTCACAGGAAAAGGATGGTTAAATGGCACGCAATCGCATCTTGAATTTTTACCAGAGCGTTCAACAGACTTCATATTTGCTGTTTTGTGTGAAGAATTCGGCATGTTAGGAGTGATATTACTCTTACTTATTTACTTACTAATAATTATAAGAGGATTATACATTTCATATAAAGCTCAAGATGCTTTTCGTCAGTTACTTGCTGCCGGCATAACGCTTACTTTTTTTGTTTATATTATTGTTAATATGGGTATGGTTGCAGGCCAGCTTCCTGTTGTTGGTGTTCCTCTACCACTAGTTAGTTTTGGAGGGACATCTATTGTTACATTAATGATAGGTTTCGGTATTTTAATGTCTATACATACACACAAAAGATTTTTAAAACGGTAGTTTATTCTATTATGAAAAAATTCTGCATTATAAATATAATATTTTTATTCTTGGTATCGTCAACCACATATTCAAAAGATATTTATTCTGTTGGTGAATTTATTTCTCACATGCAAGATGCACATGGATTTGATGAAGAGAAACTAATTACATTATTTGATAATGCCACCATTTCAGAATCTATTTTAGAGGCTATACAGAGACCTGCTGAAAAGAAATTGGTATGGCATCAATATCGTAAAATCTTTATAAAGAAAAAAAGAATAGAAGAGGGTTTAAAGTTTTGGAAAAATAATGAATCTACCTTAAGAAGAGCGGAAGAGAAATTTGGTGTTCCGGCAGAAATAATAGTTGCGATTATTGGCGTAGAAACATTTTATGGCAGGATCTCTGGGAGTTATCGTGTCATTGATGCATTGAACACACTTGCATTTCATTATCCAAAACGAGCACCTTTTTTTCGTTCCGAGTTAGAGCATTTTTTACTACTTACTAGAGAGCAAAAATTTGATCCAAACAATTTGAAGGGATCCTATGCGGGGGCGATGGGAATGCCACAATTTATATCGAGTAGCTATCGTCATTATGCTGTTGATTTTGACAATGATAATGTAATTGATATCTGGAATAATACAGATGATGTAATTGGGAGCGTTGCTAATTATTTTTCAAGGCATGGCTGGAAGAGTGGCAAGTCAATTATTTCGAAGGTCACTATTGAGGGTGAAAGATATGAAGAAATTCTCAATAATAAGTTAGAACTCAATATAAAAGCATCAGATTTAAAAAAATATGGAATAAAAACTAATTTATCATTCAATAGCAATGAAAGGCTTAAACTATTTGAATATAAATTAGAAAATTCTTCTGAATATTGGTTAGCTGAAAATAATTTTTATGTAATAACACGATATAATCATAGCAAGCTCTATGCAATGGCAGTTTATCAACTAGCATTGGAAGTAAAAAAACTTAAAGATAATAATGTTATACACTAGTAAACTCAAAGCGAATTTATTTGCTATACTTTTCTTCTCTTTATTAACCTCTTGTAGCCGTCTTGATAAAGTAGTTACTATAGAGGACGCAGCGCCGGATAAACATATTGATGTTTCTAATATTCCAAATGCCAAACCTAAAGTGGAGCCAAAAAGTCGTTATGGTAATCCTGAATCATATGTTGTTTTTGGCAAACGCTATTATGTAAAAGACAGTAGCAAAGGATATGTTGAAACGGGTATAGCCTCATGGTATGGCACTAAATTTCATGGCAGACGAACTTCAAGTGGAGAGACATACGATATGTATGCGATGACTGCGGCACATAAGACTCTTCCTTTGCCCACATATGTTGAGGTAAAAAATTTGAATAATGGGAGATCAATCATAGTTAAGGTAAATGATAGAGGTCCGTTTCATGAAAATCGCATTATTGATCTTTCGTATACGGCTGCAATCAAACTTGATATCGTAAAAAAAGGGACGGGTTTAGTAAAAGTCAGAGCAATTAATCCAAAAAATAAACAAGATGATTTAGTTAGAGATCAAGTTAAGGAAACAATAAAAACCAATACCAACTTTTATATTCAAGTAGGTACATTCAGTGAGCTAAGAAATGCTAAAATGATGAGACAAAAACTCTCATCATTTGGTAGTAATTTAGTTAAAATAAGTGATGTTGTCATTTCAGGTGAGACATTGTATCGTGTATTAATTGGACCATTTACGGATAGCAATGTCTCCGACGAAATCGTTTCTAAGTTATCTAGTTTTGATATTTTCGAATATCGTATTGTAATAAAATAATCAAGTGTAAGATCAATATGAATATTAAATTATACCGTGCTGTATTATTAACTTTTTTTTTAATCGCTGGCAATTTGTATGCAGATACAGCGATTGTTCCTGCATTTCCAAAAATTTCAGCATCTTCATATTTATTAATGGATTACAACAGCGGCAAAATATTAGTACAGGAAAATATTCATCAAAAATTAGCACCAGCAAGCTTGACAAAAATAATGACAGTATATGTCATAGGACATGAGTTAGAAAAAGGAACAATATCATTATCAGATGAAGTTTACATAAGTGATACAGCATACAATACTTTTGGTTCTCGAATGTTTGTTGAAGTGAATAGTAAGGTTAAATTAGAGGATCTAATGTATGGCGTGATAATTCAATCTGGCAACGATGCTAGTGTTGCATTAGCAGAACATGTATCAGGAAGTGACATAAGTTTTGCTGCCCTCATGAATCAGCATGCAGAAAATTTGGGCATGAACAATACTTATTTTGTTAATAGCTCAGGCATGCCAGTTGAAGGTGGTGGCAATTATACGACAGCACATGATTTAGCAATATTATCGCAAGCATTAATAAGAGAACATCCGGAAATATATAAACTTCATGTAATCAAGGAATATACTTACGGAGAAAAGAAGGCAATAACACAATATAATCGAAATAGATTGCTATGGCGTGATCAAAGTGTAGATGGAATAAAAACAGGCCATACTGATGAGGCTGGTTATTGTTTAGTTGCATCAGCAATAAGGAATAATATGCGCTTAATCTCAGTTGTGATGGGTGCTGACAGTAAGAACTCAAGAGTCAAATCAAGCCAAACTATTTTAAACCATGGTTATAGATTTTTTCAGACCCATAAACTTTATGATGCAGGCGATGAAGTAACAGATGCAACGATTTTTAAAGCTAATACAGATAGCGTGGGATTGGTAATTGAGGATGATTTATATGTTACGATTCCTAGGGGTCAATATGATCAATTAGAATCAGTTGTTGAAATTGATAAAAAAATAATTGCACCTGTTAATCAAGGATTGAAGCTTGGAGTATTAAGTATTGTTCTATCTGATGAAAATATTAAATCAGTTTCTTTGTTAGCCAACAAAAATATTCCAAAAGGCGGTATTTTCAATCAATTAAAAGATCAGATTCGTCTCCTACTACTTAAATAATAATTTATCATGAGCTTGGTATATCTTAACGGTGAGTTTAAGCCAATTGAAGAGGCTTCAGTTAATGTTTTGGATCGTGGATTCATATTTGGAGATGGAATCTATGAAGTAATTCCCGTTTTCAATCGTAAAATTTTTCGTTTTGACGAGCATATGAGACGTTTAGAGACGAGTCTAAACAAAATTTATATGAAAAGTCCCGTTTCTTCCAAAGAGCTATTTTCTATATTTGAACAACTAATAAATTCTATGGAAGAATATGATCAATCAATATACCTACATATAACCAGAGGGGTTTCTGATAGAGATCATGATATTTCAATAGCTAACGAACCAACAGTTTTTGCTATGAGTCGACCAATAAGAAAGAATAATTTATATTTAGGGGTTAAGGCAATTACACATGATGATATTCGTTGGCAGTATTGCGATATAAAAGCGACCACATTGTTATCCAGTGTTCTACTGAGACATAAGGCAAAAGAAGAAGGTTCACGCGAGGCTATTTTAGTAAGAGATGGTTTTGTAACAGAAGGTGCTGCTAGCAATATATTTATTCATTTAGATGACAAAATTTATACTCCACCAAAAACTAATCATGTTCTACCTGGAATAACCCGCGATCTTTTAATTGAGATATTGTTAGATTATAAAATACCTCTAAAAGAGGAGGCCATTAGCGTGGATATGTTATCTAGTGCTAGTGAAATCTGGCTTACAAGCTCAACTTGGGAGATAGTGCCCGTGGTTGAATTGAATGGTAATTTAGTTGGTGAAGGAAATCCCGGCCCTCTATGGAAAGAAGTTAATATTTTATATCAAGAATTTAAACGTAATTACTGTAACTAATATGGAAATATATAAGTCATTTAGGATAGAAGCTGCACACAGGTTACCAAATCTACCAAGTCATCATAAATGCAGTCGGCTTCATGGACATTCATTTGTAATCGAAGTACATCTTTCTGGTGAGATTGATAAAAAGCATGGTTGGGTAATGGATTTCGCTGATATTAGCGGCGCATTTCAATCTGTATACAAGCGTTTAGATCATCATTATCTTAATGATATTGATGGTTTAGAAAACCCTACAAGTGAGAATTTAGCAAAATGGATTTGGAATGAACTCATTATAAACTTGCCTTCATTGCATTCGGTCGTTGTAAAAGAAACATGCAATTCTGGTTGCGTGTACAAGGGTGAGTAATTAGTTTACATCCATTATTAATTTTTGATACGCGTCCCTCTATTAAGCAAATACAGTGAGATGAGAAATAGAATTAATATAAATACAAATAGAATAGTGAAAGCATAGGTGATACTAATATCAGATTCTCCCAACATTCCATAACGAAAAGCATTAACCATGTATAATATTGGATTTAAAATTGAAATTTTTTGCCAGAATTCAGGCAGCATATCTATCGAATAGAATACTCCGCCTAAATAGATCAATGGCATCAAAACAAATGTAGGTATAATCGCTATGTCATCAAATTTTTCAGCAAAAACTCCATTAATAAATCCAGCCAACGAAAATGCTATTGATGTTAGAAGAACAATTGCAATAGTAATACTTAGGCTATACAAATTTAATTTAGTGAAGAACAGAGCCACTATCGTTACAACGATCCCAACTAAAATTCCCCTTGCTACACCACCAGCAACATAACCTATTAATATTATAATGTTAGGTATTGGTGCTACCAGTATCTCTTCTATATGTTTTTGAAATTTAGCACCAAAGAATGATGAGACAACATTTCCATAAGAATTACTAATTATCGCCATCATAATGATACCAGGGGCTATATATTCCATATAACCGAATCCGTTCATTGTTCCAATTCTCGGTCCGATTAAACTGCCAAAAATTATGAAATACAGCGACATACTTACAGTGGGGGGTAGAATAGTTTGCATCCATATTCTTGTAAATCTGGTAATTTCTTTTAATATGATTGTATTTAAAGCAATTAGTATTGGTTTTTTATACATGATTTTATTTTTCATTTAGTAAGTTTATGAAGAGTTCTTCTAAACGATTTCTTTTATTTCTCATGCTTGCGACGCTAATTCCTGATTCATTAAAAATTTCAAAAAGCTCATTTATATTATTTTTTCTATTTACTTCAACTTCAATTGTTGTGCTATCAATTGAATTTATTTTGAAATTTTTCATGGATGGCAATTTTTTTGTAGGATGGGTTAAATCAAAAATAAAAGTTTCTTTTTTTAATTTTGATAATAAAATCTTCATTGAAGTATTCTCTACAATTTTACCATGATCGATAATCGCTATATTTTTACAAAGTGATTCGGCTTCTTCTAAATAATGTGTTGTTAGCACAATAGTCACGCCTTGTTTATTTATATCAATAAGAAAATCCCACATAGAACGTCTTAATTCTACATCAACACCAGCTGTAGGTTCGTCTAGTATCAGCATCTTTGGTTCGTGAACCAAAGCTCTTGCTATCATTAGACGTCTTTTCATTCCGCCTGATAAATTACGGGATCTCTCATTTCTTTTGGTCCATAGATCGAGTTTTTTAAGATACTTTTCAGCGCGTTCTAATGCTAATCTTCGATTAATACCATAGAAACCACCCTGATTTACAACAATTTCAAGGCATGTTTCAAATTGGGAGAAATTAATTTCTTGCGGTACAACACCTATACATGATTTTGCAGCATTACTATGTTCATCAATATCATGGCCAAAAACTTTTACTGATCCTGATGTCTTCATTGAAAGATCACAGATAATGCTAATTGTTGATGATTTGCCGGCGCCATTTGGTCCGAGTAGTGCAAAAAAATCACCTTGGCTTACATTTAAATTTATATTATCTAATGCTTTAACATCATTTTTATATATTTTTGTTAAATTATTTATTTCAAGTGCTTTCATAAAGGATGCTATAGATATTAAATGTAATATTATTTATTATTAGGATTATAAATAAGCGTATTTGTTCCTAATATTTTACTTTATAATTGGGCTGTAGAGTATCATATAATCGGTTTTAATTCCTTGTAGGTAGACTCGCTACATAATCAATAATAATATTTAAAATGCACGTATTAAAATATACAGAAAATTTATGAACGAAGTAGAAAAAGACACAATCATGAAATTTCCTTGTCAGTTCCCAATAAAAGTGATGGGAAAAGTTTCTGATGATTTTGATATAGTCGTTGGTGATATCGTTAGAAAACATGCGCCGGAGCTATCCAAAAACGCAGTAAAAAGTAAATTGAGTAATGCTGGGAATTACATAGCCGTGACCATTACAATCGAAGCTAAAAGTAGAGAGCAACTGGATGATATTTATCTAGATCTGACAAACAATGATAAAGTTTTAATGGCGTTATAATGTTTATAACTAGAGATTTGGGTAAAAAGGATTATTTGGAAACATATCAAATGATGCGTGATTTTACCTTTAAGCGTGATACTTACACAAACGATGAAATATGGTTAGTAGAGCATTTTCCAGTTTATACTCTTGGGTATTCAAAAAAAAAGGAACACGTGCTCCATGTTAAAAATATCTCAATAATTGAAACTGATCGAGGCGGGCAGGTAACTTATCATGGACCTGGTCAGCTAGTTGTTTATCTATTGGTAGATTTAAAAAGACAATCCTACAAAGTAAAGAAACTGGTCTCGCTAATAGAGGAATCAGTAATCAGTTATTTACAAGAATGTGGAGTAGAGGCTAGAAAAAAACATAATACACCAGGAGTTTTTGTGGAAAATTCAAAGATATCTGCTTTGGGGCTGCGAGTGAAAAAAAATTGCACATATCATGGTTTTTCACTTAATGTGAATATGGATCTGTCACCATTCAAAGACATTAATCCATGCGGAATACAAAATATGCCAGTTACACAATTAATTAATTTTAATGAAAATATAACTATTGAAATTGTAAAAAAAGATCTTTTAAGTCATCTAATAAAAAACTTGGAAGAAACTTCAAAATACAACCGAAAAGTCGCATAGAAAAATTGAAATATGTATCAAAATAATATCTATCTGAAACCCAACATAAACCAACGTGGAAAATTTAAAACTAATAAAGTTTTAAATCAAAAAATATCGATTAATAAAAATATCAAAAGAAAACCCAGTTGGATAAAATTAAAAACACCAATTAATAATAATGTTTTAGGTCTTAGAAGATTAATAAGAAAGAATAAATTACATACCGTTTGCGAAGAAGCGTCATGTCCAAACATTGGAGAGTGTTTTTCAAGCGGCACTGCAACATTTATGATTTTAGGTGATATTTGTACAAGACGCTGTCCTTTTTGCGATGTTGCACATGGAAAGCCTAAGCCTCCAGATATTAATGAAGCTAGTAATCTCGCAAAAATAATAAATCAAATGAAATTAAATTATGTTGTAATTACCTCCGTTGATCGTGACGATTTGTTAGATAGAGGAGCCTTACATTTTCATCATTGCATCAATCAAATAAGGAAAGAGTGTGCTAATACAAAAATTGAAATATTAGTTCCTGATTTTAGATCGAAAATAGATATAGCGCTTGATATCCTATCAAAATCACCACCTGATGTTTTCAACCACAATCTTGAATCTGTCCCACGTCTATACAGTAAAGTTAGGCCAGGTGCAGATTACTATGCATCACTGTCATTAATTAAAAAGTTTAAAGAAAGAAATAATCATATTTTCACCAAGTCTGGTTTGATGGTAGGCATAGGGGAGAAATCGGATGAGGTTGAGCAGGTGCTGATTGATTTGAGAGAGCATGGCTGCGATATGGTAACGATAGGACAATATTTACAACCAAGTCGATATCACTTGCCTCTCGAACGATATGTTCATCCAAATGAATTTCAGGATCTTGCTAGCTTCGCTAAAAAATTAGGGTTTACCAGTGTTGCAAGCTCACCAATGGTAAGATCATCATATCATGCTGATCAGCAGATGTTTTCGAACTAGTGAGCGTTATTTTGCGTTTAAAAAAAGTAGCGGCTCAACAGTTGTGTTATTTAGATAGACACTCCAATGGAGATGTGCGCCCGTAGAGCGGCCTGTTGAACCAACAGTACCAATCAGGTCATTTGTATTCACATGTGCACCCTCTGCAACGTTTATCTCATTGAGATGACAATACATTGTGATTAACCCCTGTCCATGATCTAAGAACACCGTCTTACCATTAAAAAAGTAATTACCAGTATTTATCACAATGCCAGCTGCTGGCGCTGTAACCGGAGTGCCCTCTGCTGCTGCGATATCAATCCCACCATGTGGATTTCGAGGCTGGTTATTGAAGAACCGGCGGAGTCCAAATGCACTACTATAAGGACCTACCGTAGGTTTTTGGAACTTTAGTGGAATGCTATTAATTTCTCTCCAGCTATTTTTCACATTTTTTATTAATTTTATTTCTTTTGTAATTCGTTCCATATCTTCTTTATTTGGATTTACTTTACGTTTGTTTTTAATAGTCAGGTATTGAGCTTCATATTTTTTGTCTAATATTTCAAAAAAATAATTAGACTCAGCCCCATTATTAATCACTTTTAATTTATGTTCTCCGATTTCTATTTTTAATGGTATCCCGATAATTGCTTTCCAATTATTACTGCTGCCTATAATCATAACTTTACGTTTATAGAAAAATGCCTCCGGTTTATCATCAGTTTGAATAGATATTATTACTATTCCACCGGGCACATTCGATTCTATTGGTAATTTATCTGCAAAAACCAAATTTATTGGAATTACTAAGATTAATACTAGATATAATATTAATTTATTTTTCATAGATTTTTTCCACAATTGAGTCAATTTCAGATTCTGCCAGCTTCACATGTAATTTTTTACCAATCTTTAGCTTATCAGAATTTTTCACAATTTTATTAGTATTGTAATCGGTCACAATTGCGTAACCTCGCTCTAACGTTGCAGTTGGACTAATCGACGTTAGTATACTTTTTATACTCATTATTTCACTGTTCTTTTGTTTTAGAATCGACCTAATTGTACCAATAAATCTGAAATGCAAGTTGTTAACATGTGATAGCTGTTGCGCAACAATATATACAGGATTTAGTTTTGTTAACCGATTTTCTATTTTTGTTAGAGTTATTTTTTTTGATGATATGTTTTTTTCAAAATGATGTTTAAGACGGATTGAGTGTTCATCAATTCTTTGCATGAGTTCAATTAATTTTCTATCAGGCCGCGGTAAATTTTTAAACAAAATTTCAATAGATTTTTTATAATTTTTAATAATTTGTTTTTGAAAACGCACTAATTGTTTTTCGCGAATTTCAAGTTCTTGCCGAAGCTCATCAATATTTGGACTAACCAGCTCTGCTGCCGCAGAAGGGGTCGGGGCTCTTAAATCAGCAACAAAATCTGTGATTGTAAAATCAATTTCATGACCTATCCCGCTAACTATTGGCGTATCAATACTAAATATTGCCCGTGCTACAATTTCTTCATTAAATGCCCACAGGTCTTCCAGTGAGCCACCACCTCGTGCGATTATCAACACATCACACTCCTTTCTTTTTTCAGCAACTTTTATTTTATTGGCAATCATTTTTGCAGCTTCATCACCCTGAACCGAAACAGGGTAGATAATCAGGTCACAAAGTGGATATCGGCGTTTTAGTACAGTTAAAATATCTCGAATAGCTGCTCCCGTTTCGGAAGTGATCACTCCTATTGTTTTAGCATACTTCGGAATAGCTTTTTTATGTTTTTCATCAAATAAACCCTCGCTGGAAAGCTTTTGTTTTAGAGCGTCGAATGCAATTTGTAGTGCCCCAGCACCAGCTGGTTCAATTTGTTGAATGATGAGCTGGTATTCACCTCGGCCTTCATAGAGACCAACATTTGCTTTTGCGAGCACCTTCATTCCATTGTCTATATCAAATCGTAAATTGGCATGTCTGTTTTTGAAAAAAGCGCATCTTATTTGGGCTTCATTATCCTTCATGGTGAAATAAAAATGTCCTGAGCCGGGCTTTGCCAAATTTGATATTTCTCCTTCAATCCAGATTGAGGGATATACCTCTTCTAGCAAATACCGCACCTCGCGATTGAGACGGGAAATCGTGTAGATATCCTCTTCTGGAGCTGGAAATGTATTTTTTGATCTAATTTCTGCCATTTTTAACTTCAAAACCTATGAAAATTTAAAAATAATCAAAGACGGACTTGCCGTTGTCAAAGTTCGGACTATAATGCACGGCTATTTTAAATCCAACGCAGGGTGCTGTCATGAAAATAACGGAAGAAGCCCTAACTTTTGATGATGTTCTATTAGTCCCTGATTATTCAGAGATCCTCCCTCGCCAGGCGTCGTTGCAGACACAGTTAACTCGGGACATAAAAATGAACATACCCCTTGTTTCTGCGGCAATGGACACCGTTACCGAATCGGAATTAGCTATCGCATTAGCCCAAGAAGGCGGTGTCGGTATTATCCATAAAAATATGGATCCAGAGCTTCAGGCAAAGAATGTTCGTCGTGTTAAAAAATATGAGAGTGGCATCATTCAAGAACCCGTTACAGTAGGACCATATACAAGCATACAAGAAGTAATTGATTTGACGAGACAAAAAAATATCTCCGGTGTTCCTGTGGTAGATGGAGATGAGCTTGTTGGTATTGTTACAAGCAGGGACCTGCGTTTTGAAGAAAAACCAGATGATCCTGTTAGAAACATTATGACTAGAAAGGAATCTTTGGTTACCGTAGAGGAGCACGCGACTAAAGAAGAGGTCCGCGCTCTTTTACATAAACATCGCATAGAAAAAATATTGGTGGTCAATAACAAATTTCAGTTAGCCGGTTTAATTACAGTGAAGGATATGCAAAAAGCTTCTGAGTATCCAAACGCATGTTTAGATGATGCCGAACAGCTAAGAGTAGGTGCGGCAGTTGGTGTAGGAGAAATAGCAAGGAAACGAGCTGCACTCCTTGTTGAGTCTAACGTTGATGTTATTGTTGTTGATACAGCACACGGTCATTCAAAGGGTGTGTTAGATATGGTGAAGTGGATAAAGACGAATTTTAAGGAGACGCAAGTTATTGGAGGCAATATTGCAACAGCAGATGCGGCATTGGCATTAGTAAAAGCAGGTGCTGATGCTGTTAAAGTTGGTATAGGCCCCGGTTCAATTTGTACGACACGAGTTATAAGCGGTGTGGGCATGCCACAAATCTCCGCAGTCACAAATGTTGCCAAGGCTTTAAAAAACAAAGGTATTCCCGTCATATCTGATGGCGGCGTTCGTTATTCGGGGGATTTAGCAAAGGGCTTAGCAGCAGGCGCAAATAGTATGATGGTCGGCGGATTATTTGCGGGCACTGAGGAAGCACCGGGTGAAGTTGAGCTTTATCAAGGACGGTCCTATAAAACGTATCGAGGAATGGGTTCGCTTGGGGCAATGGCTGAAAAATACGGCTCATCAGATCGTTATTTTCAAGAGAATGATGAGGTTGAAAAACTTATACCAGAGGGTATTGAAGGTCGCGTACCATATAAAGGTGCGCTAGAAGCAGTTGTTCATCAACTATGTGGTGGCATCAGAGCTGCGTTAGGTTATACAGGATGCTTGGATTTAAAAGAAATGAGGGATAAGGCAAAATTTGTACGATTAACAAGCGCAGGATTTAAAGAAAGTCATGTGCACGATGTTGCCATTACCAAGGAGCCACCTAATTACCGTTTGTAGATCTCAATAGTATTAATTAGGCGCAATCAATTTATTGCGGAGAGAAAAATATGAGAATCACTATATACCTAATGTTACTTTTCTTTACATTACCTCTTATCTCAGAGGAAAGAAAACATGGCGGCAAGGCAATCAAAGTAATGGTTGAAGCGGGGACTAAAGATGGCAAGATGATATTCACACCAAATGACTTTACATTCGAACGCGGTAAGCACTACAAGCTTATTATATCAAACCCAAGTCCCAGTGCGCATTACTTTAGCGTCGATGAATTTGCAACCCACATCTATACCCGTAAGATTGAAGTTGTTGGTCCGAATGGTAAAGCACTAGCTGAAATTTACGGCGATGTTCATGATGTTGAGGTATTTCCTAACTCAACTATTGAATGGTATTTTTATCCTATGAAAAAAGGTAAAAATTTAAAATTGTATTGTCACAAAGAAAATCATGAAGAAATGGGCATGGTTGGTACAGTTAATATTATTGGGTCATTACCTTTGAGTAAATAATCAGAGAGAATTTTATATAAAAAAATTTTATTAAATGACAGACATTCATTCCGAAAGAATACTAATTCTTGATTTTGGTTCTCAATATACTCAATTGATAGCAAGACGTGTTCGCGAAGCGGGTGTCTACAGTGAGATTCATTCCTACGAGATTGATGATCAAAAAATAAAAGATTTTAAACCCAGTGCAATCATTCTCTCAGGCGGCCCAGAATCGGTTACCTCTCTCAATGGCTTTCGTGCACCTAAACTAGTCTTTGATATCGACGTACCTGTTTTGGGAATCTGTTATGGCATGCAGACCATGGCTGAGCAGTTGGGTGGAAAAGTTGCTAACTCTAATTTAAGAGAATTTGGTTACGCGCAGATCAGAGCTCGTGGCCATTCAGATCTGTTGAAAGATATTCAGGATGAGACTAATAGTGAAGGCCATGGCCTACTAAATGTATGGATGAGTCATGGTGATCAGGTTGAGTCCCTACCCGAGGGTTTTAAATCTATTGCTTCCACTGACAATACATCAATTGCCGCAATGGCGGATGAGACTCGTAAATTTTATGGCTTGCAATTCCATCCTGAAGTTACCCACACCACACAAGGCTCCAAAATATTAGAACGCTTTATACATCAAATTGCTGGCTGCCAATCGTTATGGACAACTGAGAAGATTATCGAGAGGTCTATTGCACAAGTAAAAAAACAAGTAGGAAACGACAGAGTACTCTTGGCCTTGTCGGGTGGCGTTGATTCATCTGTTGTTGCTGCACTACTACACAAAGCAATTGGCAAGCAATTGACTTGTGTATTTGTTGACAATGGATTACTGAGACTGAATGAAGCCGATCAGGTGATGGAAACCTTTGCCAAACACATGGGAATACACGTTATTCGTGTTGATGCTGAGGCACGTTTTTTGAAAGCACTAAAAGGAATTAGTGACCCTGAGAAGAAACGTAAAGTTATTGGTGTTGAGTTCATCAAAGTTTTTGAAGAGCAGGCAAAAAGTCTTGAGGGTATAAATTGGTTAGCACAAGGTACTATTTATCCGGACGTCATTGAATCAGCGGGTGCCGAAACCGGTAAGGCGCACGTGATTAAATCACATCATAATGTTGGTGGATTACCCGACACTATGAAAATGGAGTTAGTTGAGCCACTGCGTGAATTATTTAAAGATGAGGTCCGAAAAATAGGTATAGAACTTGGTTTACCCAAATCACTTGTCTGTCGCCATCCTTTTCCGGGCCCAGGCTTGGGCGTTAGAATTTTAGGCGAAGTTAAAAAAGATTATGCCGATTTATTACGTCTTGCAGATAACATCTATATTGAGGAACTCAGAGCACATGATTTATATGATGATGTGAGTCAGGCCTTTTCGGTCTTCTTACCGGTTCGTTCAGTTGGCGTAATGGGCGATACTCGAAAATATGATTATGTTATTGCACTTCGTGCCGTTCAGACTATTGATTTTATGACAGCACACTGGGCACACTTACCCTATCAGTTTCTAGAAAAAGTTTCTAATCGCATTATTAATGAGGTGGAAGGAATATCTAGGGTAACTTATGATATTTCAGGTAAACCACCAGCAACGATTGAGTGGGAGTAACACAAAATTATCTATTATCTAAACGGTCGAGTACAGCATATATCGTTTTATATATCACATAGTATATAAAGAAAAAATTTATAATTGGAATAATAGACAATAATACCCATAAAAATTTATTTGTACCCAAACGCATAGCCAGGAAATAATTACCAATTGCAAATAATATTCCGAAGAAACCCCAAAATATAAAAATCGGCAATATACCAGCAACCAACATTGCTTCATCTGCACTCATATACTTCCTCCCCGATAAGTTATTGCGTATTATTCTACATATAGACTGCTAAAAAAAATAGGCGAAGAATCGATTTCATTAATAAAATGATTACTGATGAAGAATGGATGCAGCAAGCTTTCCAGTTAGCAAAGAAATCTGAGGGGCAGGGTGAGGTGCCAGTAGGCGCAATTATTGTGTATCAAAATGAGATTATTGGTAAAGGATGGAACCAACCTATCTTGTTACATGATCCGACAGCACATGCCGAGATAATTGCGCTTAGAGAAGCAGGAAGGAAGATGCATAATTACCGTCTTTTAGGGTCTACCATGTATGTCACACTCGAACCTTGTGCAATGTGCGCTGGGGCTATAGTTCAGGCTCGTATTTCTAGACTTGTATACGCCGTTGAAGATAAAAAAACGGGCGCATGTGGTAGTGTATTTAATATAGTCCAGACAGAGGAACTCAATCATAGTGTTGAAATAACAAAGGGTATTCTAGAGAGAGAATGTCAAACACTAATCAAAAATTTTTTTAAAGAGAAAAGATTAAAGAAATTATGACAAGCCCAATCGAAATTTTAGTTAGTCAACTAGCTGAACGTTTTATAAAAACTTCTATGAAACTGGTTGTTGCTGAGTCATGCACTGGAGGCGGATTAGGAGAGAATCTTACCCGCTTCCCAGGAAGTTCATCTTGGTTTGATTCTGGTTTTATTGCCTATTCAAATCAATCAAAACAGGATTTATTATCTGTATCCAGTAAAACAATAGACGAGTTTGGTGCGGTCAGTGAGGAGGTCGCACTGGAGATGGCAAGAGGTGCGCTTGAAAAAAGTACAGCAGACTATAGTGTTTCAATTACAGGTATCGCGGGACCTGATGGCGGAACTGATGACAAACCAGTAGGTACGGTTTGTATTGCTTGGTACGAGAAAAGTATGGGTGGAAATACCACACGTATTAATTTTAGTGGAGATAGAATCAGGATCAGAGATCAAGCCTGTATGCTAGCTATGCAGGGGTTACTTGATATTTTACAGAAAGCATCAGATTAGTTTTTTTTCTTTCCCCAGCGCCATTTGACGCCTCCCTTAACTCTATCCTTAACCAAAATAAAATAAACTATGTGAATAATTGTAAAATCGATAATAAAACGTAACCAATCTTTAATTGCCTGATCTGTCGTTTTGTATTCAAAGGGATCACTCAAATAGAATGCAGCACAAATCAGTGCAAGCGCAGTAAGAATGATTACCCATCCTTGCCAAGATGATGGATAAAAGCCGCTACCAAAATTTTTAGGCGTAAACCAAAACTCTTTCATTTCTTTTTCTCTCCTAATTGTCCAAATAATAATCTAATCAAAAGCCCAGCTCGCAAAAGGCTCAATCTCCCCTCTGTTAACCACTATAAGTTGATATTTATTTGGGTTTAGTGAATGGTCAGCAGTTGTATCAACGGAGAGTTGTTGTAGTAGATAGCCAATTAATGAGCGTCTTACCTTAATATTAATTAAATTCTTACTATTACTACTATAATCAATAAGTAAACTTTTTTGTTTTTCTTTGTCAAGTTTTGGATGGGGTGCGAGTTCTAATGATATAATCTCTACCCAGTCATCATCATAGAGTTCATTTGATTCCGCTGCATCATTGAGACATTTTGCATTTGCAAAACGAGATAGCACAAAATCTCTAAAATCAAATGTTTCTTCAGAGTAGGCGCGTACGTGCCAACGAAAACCAGTGTTAACAAGTGAATGAGGCTCAATAATTCTTTTTGATGGTTGTTCTTTTTCAGTGAGTGAATGATAACTTACCTTTAACTTTCTTTTGTTACATATCGACCGCGTAATTTGTGAAAGCACATTCTTTTTAGGTAGTCGACTTGGGAGTGTTAATGAAAAAGCAGGTATACCAAAGATAGAGTCATTCATATTTTGCGAATTTGAAATTATAAAATTAGATTCAAATATTGGCAGGGCTGAGGCCGGAGATAAGTCGGCGACGACCTCCTCGAATGAATCACTCGGCACAAAGCCAAACACGCTGTGCTTGTAGATAAGATTATCAGGTGCTAGCTCACTGTATAATTTCAAATCTTTGGTAGCAGCTGCATCAGAGATTGCAAACGCTCTTGCCACATCACTACGCGTGATCAATCCCGCGTAAAAGGCCATCAGTTCAATATACTGGAGACGTTGCAGAGTTACCCACTTGATTTCATCTATCGCTGTTCTTCGTTTTGTCATCATTCAATCCCCGGAAACACATAGAATTATACAAAAATTCCCATAAAACATAGTAAAATATACGATATGGTAAAAAATATAAAGGTCATAAAAAGTATTGACATCTAAAAAAGTATAGCTTATAGTCGATTTATTATTAACAGTTTTATTGCTTAAAAGCGGGGAGAATTAAGATGGCAGCAGAATCAGGAGATGACAAAAAAAAGGCTCTCACGATGGCATTAAGCCAAATTGAGAAGCAATTCGGCAAGGGTTCAGTAATGAAAATGGGCGACCAACCAATCACCAAAATTGCATCGGTGAGTACCGGCTCCCTAGGCCTTGATATTGCCTTGGGTGCTGGTGGGTTACCTTATGGACGTGTTGTCGAAGTTTATGGTCCGGAGTCATCAGGTAAGACTACATTAACCTTATCAGCAATTGCCGAAGCACAGCAACAAGGAAAGACCTGTGCATTTATTGATGCGGAGCATGCACTGGATCCAGTTTATGCGGAGAAGCTCGGTGTTAACATTGACGATCTCTTGGTGTCACAGCCAGATACAGGTGAGCAGGCGCTTGAGATTTGTGACATGTTAGTCAGAAGCGGTGCGGTTGAATTAGTGGTGATTGATTCTGTTGCGGCACTTGTACCTCGGGCAGAAATAGAGGGTGAAATGGGAGATTCGCATATGGGTCTTGCAGCACGTTTGATGTCCCAAGCTTTAAGAAAACTAACTGGAAATATTAAACGTGCAAATTGCTGTGTGATTTTTATTAACCAGATTCGTATGAAGATAGGTGTGATGTTCGGCAACCCTGAAACAACAACAGGCGGTAATGCATTGAAGTTTTATTCGTCAGTTCGTTTAGATATCCGCAGAATTGGGGCAATCAAGAAAGGCGAAGAGGTGGTGGGGAATGAGACCCGAGTTAAAGTAGTTAAGAATAAGATCGCGCCGCCATTTAAACAGGCTGAATTTGGCATTTTATATAACGAAGGTATTTCTCGCGAGGGAGAGATAGTAGACCTAGGAGTAAAAGAAGGATTGATAGACAAATCCGGTGCTTGGTATAGCTATAAAGATGACCGAATTGGTCAAGGCAAAGATAATGTCCGGGTCTTCTTAAAAGAAAACCCTGAAATTGCGAGTGAAATAGAAGAACAGATACGAGCCAAATTATTACCATCTGTTCCTGTAGAGGATATTGCCGAGGAACCTGTTAAAGAAGAGGTGGAGGTCTGAGCACAGAACGTCAACAAGTTTTACAGCGTGCCTGTGATTTCTTAGCTAGAAGGGAGCATGCTCGGGATGAATTATCGAATAAACTTGCCCGAGCATGCGATGATCAGGCGCTTATTGAGGAGCTTCTGGACAAACTATCAAGCGAGGGCCTGCAAAGCGATAAACGATTTGCCGAGAGCTTTGTTAATCATCGGATTAATAGCGGAAAAGGCCCACTTAAAATTCAGCTGGAATTACACCAACGCGGAATTGATAAGTCTCTGATACGGCAGTATCTCGAATCTGATTCCATAAACTGGCTTTCACACGCTGAAACGGCCAGAGTTAAAAGGTTTGGCGAAAAACCTCCAATTAACTCTACCGACAGGTTAAAACAATCAAAATTCTTACTTAACAGGGGTTTTAGCAGTCAACTAATCACCGAACTTTTGTCATAATTAGGTATTCATGAAAACTAGTAATGACATACGCCAGTCTTTTTTGGAGTTTTTCAAATCAAAAGACCACGAAATTATATCGAGTAGCTCACTAGTTCCCTCGAACGATCCGACCTTGTTGTTTACAAATGCGGGCATGGTTCAGTTTAAAGATGTATTCCTAGGGCGTGAAAGTTTGCCATATAAACGTGCTGCGTCATCCCAGCGGTGTGTCCGTGCAGGCGGAAAACATAACGATCTAGAGAATGTTGGTTATACCGCGAGGCACCACACATTTTTTGAAATGCTCGGAAATTTCAGTTTTGGCGATTACTTTAAGAAGGAAGCAATTTCATATGCATGGGTGTATTTGACCGATGTATTAAAAATTCCAGAATCCAAACTCTGGGTAACAGTTTTTGAGGATGATGATGATGCTGCTAATATTTGGTTAAAAGAAATTGGTATCTCATCTAAGCAGTTTAGTCGTTGCGGAGAAAAAGATAATTTTTGGTCAGTAGGCGACACCGGTCCATGTGGTCCTTGTAGTGAAATTTTTTATGATCATGGTAAAGAGATACCCGGCGGACCACCTGGCTCAAAAGATGCCGAACTGGACCGCTATGTTGAAATATGGAATTTAGTATTTACTCAATACAATCGTAATTCTGATGGCTCATTAACACCAATTCCTCACCCTTCAGTTGATACCGGAATGGGTCTTGAAAGAATTACTGCCGTTATGCAAGGGGTGCACAATAATTTTGAGATTGAGTTATTCAAAAAAATCATCAGTAAGATTCATAGTTTTTGCAATACCAAGCAGATTGATATCGTATCAAGTCGTGTTGTGGCAGATCATATTCGTTCTTGTTCCTTTTTGTTAGCGGATGGCGTTATTCCATCTAATGAGGGTCGTGGTTATGTTTTAAGACGAATAATTCGAAGAGCAATTCGTCATGGTAATAAATTAGGATTGAAGGAACCATTCTTTTACAAATTAGTTGAGGTGCTTGAGAATCAAATGGCGCAAGCCTATCCCGAGCTATCAAAATCAAAAACGAATATTGAGAGTGTCTTACTTAATGAAGAAGAGCGTTTTGCCGAAACGCTCGATCAGGGGTTGAAAATTCTGGATGATATTATTGCAAAGATAAAAGGCGATGAAATTCAAGGTGAAGATGTTTTTCGTTTATATGATACATACGGTTTCCCGGTTGATCTGACCGCAGATATAGCTCGTGAAAAAAACCTTAAGGTTGATATGAAAGGTTTTAATAAAGCGATGGCTGGGCAACGACAACGCGCACGTGCAGCAAGTAAATTTGATGCTGATGTTGCGGTTAATACCGATACTAATTTAGTTAGTGCATTTACAGGTTATGAGAGATTTGAACAAAAAACATCAATAATTGGTCTCTATCAAGATGGTAGAAATGTAAAATCATTAAATGAAGGCGATATTGGCGGAGTTATTTTGCTAGAGACACCATTTTATGCGCAATCCGGAGGACAAGTTGGCGACAGAGGAGAGTTATTTGCAGGCGATGTTTTCTTTGAAGTTGAGGATACAAAAAAACAAGGACAATCTCATATTCATTTAGGTGTGTTACGAACCGGAACTCTCAAGGTAGGCGATGTTGTGCGTGCTGTTGTTGATCAAAAGAGACGACACGATATAGCGCGTAATCATTCTGCCACGCATTTACTGCATGCCGCATTACGAAAAATTTTAGGAGCACATGTTCTTCAGAAGGGGTCGTTAGTTGAGAGTAATCGATTAAGATTTGATTTCTCACATAATGATGCGCTTGATACTAACCAGATTAAAGAAATACAGAGATTAGTAAACACAAAGATATTAGATAATGACGAAACTCAAGTTCAAGTCATGCCGCTTGAAAAAGCAAAATCATCTGGAGCTATATCGTTATTTGGTGAAAAGTATGAGGATGTTGTGCGTGTTTTGAATATTGGCGGTGAGTTTTCATGTGAGTTATGTGGCGGGACGCACGTCGAACGTACGGGCGATATTGGCGCATTTAAAATCACTTCAGAATCAGGCATTGCATCTGGAGTAAGGCGCATTGAAGCAACCACAGGCATAGGCGCACTCGATTGGATTGAGAGTACCGAAGATAAGTTGCAGCGAATAGCAAAACTTTTGAAATCGGATACAGAAACCGTTGATTCCAAACTAACCGCACAACTTGAAAAAAATCGTAAACTTGAAAAGGAACTACTAGATCTTAAAAGCAAGCTAACGAGTTCAGCGGGTTCAGATTTAATTCAAAATGCTGAAGTTATAGATGGTATAAGTATTATTGCGAGATCCCTTGATAATACCGATCCAAAAAATCTTCGTGATGCTGTTGACCAACTAAAAAATAAATTAGGGACAGCTGTTTTGGTTCTAGCGACAGTCAATGATTCTAAGGTTAGTTTGGTTGCAGGAGTAACCAATGATACAACAAGTCGAATTAAGGCCGGTGAACTGGCAAATTTTGTCGCCGAGCAGGTTGGTGGTAAAGGGGGAGGTCGCCCTGATATGGCTCAGGCGGGAGGAGATAATCCAAAGGAGCTTGAAAGTGCTCTAGCAAAAGTTCCGCAATGGGTTCGTGATCAGCTAGAAAGTTAAATTGTTTATATCCAATATCTTTTAGTTAAGCTAGAATCGCACGCTTTTTAACATAGAAAAATAATGGCACTTATAGTACAAAAATATGGCGGCACTTCTGTTGGCACTGTCGAGAAAATTCAACTTGTCGCGGAAAAAATAATTGAGACCAAGAAAGAAGGTCATCAAGTTGTAGTGGTTGTTTCAGCAATGAGTGGAGAGACTAATCGCCTGCTAGCTCTTGCTAAAAATATCTCATCATCTCCAGATAACAGAGAACTCGATGTGCTTTTATCAACCGGAGAGCAAGTTACCATCGCATTATTAAGTATGGCGCTTAAAGAAAAAGGTTTTGATGCGATTTCCTATACAGGCGGTCAGATTTCAATTCAAACAGATAGCGCACATAGTAAAGCCAGGATTAATAATATTGAGGTGGGACGGGTTCAAAGAGAGCTGGAGGATGGAAGAATAGTTGTCATAGCAGGATTTCAGGGAGTTGATGAGCACGGAAATATTACAACATTAGGGCGAGGAGGCTCTGACACAACAGCTGTTGCTATGGCTACTGCTTTGAGTGCACAAGAGTGCAGAATTTATACAGATGTTAATGGCGTTTATACTGCAGATCCAAGGATCGTAGATGATGCAAAAAAATTATCATCAATTACTTATGAAGAAATGCTTGAAATGGCAAGTCTCGGTTCAAAAGTCTTGCAAACTCGTGCTGTTGAATTTGCTGGAAAATATAATATTAATTTGCGCGTACTATCAAGTTTTGAAGAGGGTTCAGGAACATTAATAACTAATGAGGAAGAAATAATGGAAGCGGCCTTAATATCTGGAATTGCACATAATACTGATGAAGCAAAATTAACCGTTATCGGTGTGCCTGATAAACCTGGCGTTGCATCTTTGATTCTCACACCAATAGCAGAAGCAAATATTGAAGTCGATATGATAGTTCAAAATGTTGGTGTAAATAACAGCACAGATTTTACCTTTACTGTTCATCGAAATGATTATGATAAAGCAATGTCAATCTTGAAGAGGACTGCAAAGGAGATAAATGCAGCAGATGTAATAGGCGATGATAAAATTGTAAAAATCTCCGTCGTAGGTGTTGGTATGCGATCACATGCAGGTGTTGCACGCACTATATTCAAAGTATTAGCGGATGAAAAAATAAATATTCAGATGATTTCAACCTCCGAAATTAAGGTTTCTGTTGTTGTCGATGAAAAGCATTTGGAATCAGGAGTCCGTACTTTACACATGGCATTTGGTTTAGGAAAAGTGTAATGTAAGAACTCAGTTGTTAGTTTAATTTATTAGGAAATAAAGATATTCAAGGAAACACAAGGAGGATGGGTTATGTTGATACTAACACGACGAGAAGGAGAATCGCTGATGATCGGCGATAATGTTGAAGTTACCGTTCTAGGTATTCGTGGCCACCAAGTTCGTATAGGAATAAATGCCCCCAAAGATGTCTCTGTCCATCGTGAGGAGATTTATGACCGAATTCAAGGTGAGAAATCTGAGGAGACAGTTACACCAGATTTATCAGGATAAATAGGAGTTTTCTCTTTTGGAGAGGTGGCCGAGTGGCTGAAGGCGCTCCCCTGCTAAGGGAGTATACGGTTTATCCCGTATCGAGGGTTCGAATCCCTCCCTCTCCGCCAAAAAACAGATTCTAAAATCGAGATTCAGCCTCAATTGTCAAGGTTCATTTCAGGACAGCCAATATTTTACACTTAAAAAACTGTCCTAATTATAGGTATAATTGACTCATATACTACGAAAGTGCCAATAATAATGAAAAAAAAATATAAAAACTTTCATATTTTTGTCGGGCTGTTACTTGTGTTAAAAGTATCAATCACCACAGCTGAAACATTACCTCAGTATGGCAAAGATATGCATCTAGGAGTACAAACTTGCTCAGGATCAACATGTCATGGTGCCGTTCAACCATGGCAGAATTCATCTGTGCTTCAGAATGAAGCAATTACTTGGAAAAAATATGATCATCATGCTCGTGCTTTTAAGACATTAGCAAGCGAGCGTTCAAAACGTATTGCAAAAAATTTGGGAATAGAAAACCCGCAGAAAGATAATGTGTGTTTAAACTGTCATGCAAATAATGTTCCCAAAGAAAAACGTGCTAAAAATTTCATGATAAGTGATGGTGTTACCTGCGAAGCATGCCATGGAGGTGCAGAAAAATGGCTAGGCATTCATGTTTCCGGAGTGGGTGGACGTGAAGAAAATATTAAAGCTGGGCAGTACCCAACCGAGGAGCCTTTAGCTAGAGCAAAACTTTGTTTAAGTTGTCATTATGGTACTGAAAATAAATTTCTTACACATAGAATAATGGGTGCAGGCCATCCAAGGTTAGCTTTTGAACTTGACACATATACTGCGACACAACCAGCACATTACAAAGTTGATGCAGATTATAGACAAAGGAAAAGATGGAGCAATGGTGTTAGAACATGGGCAATCGGACAGGCAGTTGCTGTCGAAGAAACCTTAAATGCGTTGACAGATAAAAATAGAAATCGCCAAGGTATTTTTCCTGAACTTGTATTCTTCGATTGCCATGCTTGTCACCACCCTATGTCTAATCTTCGCTGGGAGCGAAGAGATAGTGTAGGTCTTGATCCTGGAATTCCAAAACTAAATGACGCAAACATTGTAATGTTGCGAGTAATTTCTTCTGTAGTTGATCCAGAACTTGGTAAGCGTATAGAAGAAGAGACTAAACGGTTACATCAAGCATCAATGAAAGGCGGTGATGCAACGTTTGAAGCCGCGGATGTTTTGAGATCAACCTTAAAAGGCGTTGTTCAAAAGATTAGTAAACATACTTTTAATCAAAAAGAAATGGAAAAAATACTTAATGCGCTCTTAGAGTTTGGATTTCATGGTGAATATGTTAATTACATAGCAGCTGAACAGGCTACTTACTCAATTGGTAGCGTCATCGAGGCTATGAAAGATAGTGGAATGATAAGAGGGAAGGCGATTGAAAAAGTTAAAAAAGCAATGGACATGGCCTACGAAGCGGTTAAATCTGATGAAAAGTATCGTCCTTCAGAATTTGTCAAAGCAATTGAAAATATAAAAAAATCCGTAAGTCCGGAATTACAGCTTTCAAAAAAACACTAGGTGATTAGCCAAAATCTGGACAAAATTACGACCTAAATTATCATCAAGTGTTTTATAGAATAATATTATTAGATAGTGTATTTTTTCAGTATGAGATTAGAAAAATCACCGAATGTAAGTCAATATATGGTATTTCCAAAAAAGACACTTTTTTTACTCGTAGGCATTATTTTTTTCAGTGTCTCAAGTGCTAATGAACCTATTATAGATCAAGACCTAAAATTACCCGATAATTATCAATCTCAGTGGGAGAAAGTTGCTGGTGATTCTGAACCCGTAATGCCAGGCGGGGGAGACGGATTAGATCCACATCTTAAAATATTACAACAATCGAAATATCCATCAGCTGCACTTTGTGGAAGATGTCACCAGCGTATTTTTACTGAGTGGGCTTCATCAAACCATGCTTATGCATCAATTTCGCCAATGTTTCACAAGTTTGAGCAAGCGGTCAATGCATTGACGTCTGGCACGATGGGTACTTTTTGCGTGCGTTGTCATCAACAAGTCGGTACTCAAGTCGGAGAAACTCGCGAAGCACCTCTTTGGGAACGTTCACAAGTTGCTAGAGAAGGTATCACATGCATTACTTGCCATAGAGTTAATCAAGCGTTTGGAAAAGTAAATGGCGAGCGTCACATACAGCCAGGGACTATTTACGAACCAGTATATAATACTGGCGATGCGCCAGGTGTTGCAGAGGTGATATCTGAACGTGATTATTATAAAGTTGCAACGAATCCTGACGAGGAAGGCTTCCCGATACACGGCGGCGCTCAAGTTTTCGAGACAATTGGAGAGTCTGAGTTTTGTGTTTCATGCCATCAGGTCGCAGTTAATTTAGGAATTAAGTTAGAAGTTGTATGGGAACAGTACCGTGATAGTCCTGCGCATGCGAAGGGCGTGACTTGTCAAGAGTGTCATATGGGCAAGATTCCGGGAGAAGCAAAAGGCTATGATACTGGACCTGTTGCTATAGTTAATGGACGCGTTGTTGGAGATCCAAATCGTAAACATTCAAATCATGCATTTTACGGACCCGGTTATCCAATTGCTCACCCTGGTTTATTTCCATTTAATGTGCGTTCATTGAAATGGTCTGTAAAAGAGTGGCTGACATTTAATTATCGAAAGCCATGGGGTAAGCCTGATTGGGAGGATAAGCTCGAACAAGGATTGGTGGAAAAACCAGAATTTCCTGAAATATGGTCGACTAGACAGGCACGAGAAGAAGCTAGATACATAATTGGCCAGAACAATAAATTGCTCGAGAATAAAAAGCTAGATCGTTTAGCTGTAATGGAAAATGGAAGCCGTATTGATGGACCATTTTTTGATAATGGTAAACCAGAAATGGGAAAAGATTTAAAATTTCGTTATCGAATTACAAATGTTGATGAGGGACACAATCTTCCATCTGGTTCTTTAGGCGCACAACCAGAAATCTGGCTCAATGTCGTACTCACAGATCCTGATGGCGAACGTGTATTTGAATCAGGATATGTTGACAAGTACGGAGATATGGTTGATTTACATTCGTTAGAGTTGGCCGAGGGCACAATAGAACACGATGATCAACTTTTTAATCTACAAACAAAATTTTTGACAACCAATATTAAAGGTACTGATCGCGAGATGTATCTGCCTGTTAATTTCGATATAGATCAACTCCCATTTTTAAGACCTGCCCCACAACCAACGACTGTCATGAATCATCCACCTTTCGTGAGAATGGAGGGTCGTTCAATACCACCTTTAGCTTACCGTGATGCTAAATATAAAGTCTCCGGTGATTTAATAAAAAAATCTGGCACATATAAATTACAAGTAAGAATGCGAAGTCGTGCGGAACCAATTTATTTTATGAAATTTGTTGGTGCAACACTTGATATGGAAAAAAGAATTAATGACTGGATGATTGATATTCATCCATACTCAGTCGATTTTGATATCAATTAAAAAAAAGATCATGCCTCTAAAACATAATAAATTAAATAAGATTTATAGTTTATTTTTATATAGTGCACTAGTTTTATTTTCATACCAGCAGCCATTATATGCGGATGTGTTGACTTCAGTTAATGATTGGGCGAAGGCTTGGGCATCACAAAATGTTGATCAATATTTTGAAAGTTATGCTGAAGATTTTGCGCCCTCTCAAGAACATACTAAAAAAACTTGGAAATCTCAAAGAGAGAGTAGATTGTTGTCTCCAAGTTTTATCAAGGTGACATTATCTAATATAGAAATCAGCCAGCACTCTGAGGATTTTGCTGATGTGCTTTTTACACAAAACTATAAGTCAGATAGCTATTCTGATGAAGTGACAAAACAATTGAGAATGCAAAAAATTGATGACAAATGGCTGATTATAAAGGAAAAAACTATAAAAATAAGACAGAAAACAGAACTCCAATTAGTGAAAAAAAATGAGGTTTTAGAGGACACCACAACAGTCCAAATCGAACATGATGTTAAAGAGGCCTTGAATAGTTGGTCAAAGGTTTGGTCATCTCAGGATATTGATGGTTATTTTGCAGCTTACGCTGAAGATTTTTCGCCATCCAACATATCAAACAAAAAAAAATGGAAAAAACAACGTCATAATAGAGTCATTAGTCCAAGCTATATAAAGGTAACTCTTACTGATGTGAAGATTACACAACACAGTAAAAATAATGTCGACGTAGTATTTAATCAAAATTATGAATCTAGTAATCACAGCGATGATGTTAGAAAACTTATTTCCATGCAGAGGGAAAATGAGCGATGGTTGATCACCAAGGAGAGAGTAAAAAAAGTTTTGATTGATATTAGTGAAGACCTATCTTCACAAGACAAAACTAATCTTATAGCAGAATTAGATTCTCACAGTGATAGTTCAATAAATTATGCAGATGTTGTTCCTGTTGAAGATGATTTGAAAGATGAAAGTATTTTACGAAGAAGAGATGTACCCGCCGATACTGTTTTAGAGAAGAGAAGTGGTAGTCCTAAACATAAAAGTCACCAAGCGCCACCCGAAATGGATCCTCATGTTCGTCCATCTGAATTTGAGCCAGATCTTTTTGGAAGTGATCCAGTATATCCAGATAATGTTTATGATGTTGCTGAGCAAATAAAAATTTATGGTGGAAAAACTCCATTTGATGAACCACGTCCAATACTAGAATTTGGTTATCCTCTTTATTCCGAGGGTGCTTTGGGTAGAACCTATGATGTTATTGGAGAGAAAAACTTGTTAAGACCACAGCTACTTGTATACGGTGATTTTAGAAGTGCTCTTGCTTTTAACGACAATGGCAACAAGGAGATTGGTCAGATCGCTGCAAGGTTGAATCTTGATGTTGATTTAAAATTAACCGCAACAGAACGTATTCATCTTTTTCTTCGTCCTATTGATAAAAATAATAATTTTCTTCGTCACGAGTTTTTTGGCGATGATCATAATGACTTCGATTTTGTGTTAGATGCAAATCTTGAGACTATTTATTTTGAGGGTGATATAGGGGCCATTCAATCGGGATTAACAAATGAATGGGCAACTTATGATTTGCCCTTTGCTATTGGTTTCATGCCTTTGCTTTTTCAGAATGGAATATGGCTTGATGACGCATTTGTAGGTGCTGCATTTGCTATTCCAGCGATGAATTCTCCAAAGTACGATATATCAAATATGGATATTAGCTTTTTCACTGGTTTTGACAAAGTAACAACTGCAGCATTAAAAAATGGAGCTGGTCAAATAGAGGATAGTAAGGGAAATGTTTTTGGTGTAAATGCATTCGTGGAAACTCGACAAGGATACTTAGAAGCCGGTTATGGTTTCATTGATGATAAACGTAATGGAAATATATTAAGTGGTTTTGATCATCATAGTTTGACTGCAGCATGGACAAAGAGATATAGAGGGAAACTTTCAAACTCAATACGTGGTATCTGGACATTTGGACAAACTCCGAATGGAGGCAATACCCAGACTGCTGATGGGTTTGTCATTCTCATAGAGAACTCACTTATAACTAGCAAGCCATCAACTTTAATTCCATATGGCAATTTTTACGTTGGTGTGGATAGACCTCAACCACTTGTACGTGGCAATGATGGGCTTCTTAAAAATACAGGAATAGTCTTTGAAACCGACGGTTTAACAGGATTTCCAAAACTTGATTCCTCTGCTCAAGATGTATTTGGTGGCGCAATTGGTATTCAATACCTCTTTGATTTATCTAGACAGGCTGTATTTGAAGTTGCAACTGTTCAGCCATTTGGCGGTCAGTCTGCGACGATTGTTGGCGATCAGTACGGATTGAGCGCACGATATCAGCATAATTTAAATGATCGTTGGCTTATAAGGACGGACGCAATGATTGGAATTCTTAATAATGCAGAGAATATTTCTGGTATTCGTCTCGAATTGCGCCGTAAATTCTAAATAATTATATTAAATTTTTTCTTTTGGCATCATCAAGTCTTCGCGATGAAAGCCATGACATTCAGTACAGGTGCTTTTTACTTTTGTTGTCGTTGTTTCTCCACCATGGCATTCCTGACAAGTTGTAATTGACGGGAGCAGTATATCGGTAGCTTTTTCACTTTTTGTTGCATCATGACATGTTGTACATTCTCTATCTTTGTGCGGTTTATGATTAAAGAAACTTTTTGGTAGCCACTTTGTTGGTACATGAACAGTTGCTATATCCCATCTACCCGTTTTTTTATTTTCTACAATTTGGTGACATTCTCCACATAGTCCACGACCATATCTTCCTTGTACAATTTCTTCGGCTTTTGCTTCAGCCCATTCTAGAGCCGCCTTCTTTTTTTCTTTAGTATCAGGTTTATCGCCTATTAGTTTACGAAAAGTTGATGTTTCATCATTTAATGTATTTGACTCAATAAAATTGCCTCGAAGTGCAAACTCGGCATATGTTCCTATAATATATTCTTTTGCTAAAGAAATATTTCCATGCGGCATCTCTCTATTAGGTGCTTGAGGTTCAAATTTTAAGTCGTGGCAACTGGCGCAGTGTTTTTCAAAACTTACAGGGAGTAAAGCAACACCTCCAGTTTCAGGCTCATGGCAGAATCCACACTGAAGAACCGTTCGTGTTCCATTTGGATGTCTAACTCCATTTTCTTTTAGATGCTTATTATGTGGAAATTTCAAATTCGATCGATCTATTGGTTTTGGTTTTTTTTGATCAATCGTCACTCTCTCAAAAGTTAAAGGCTGATGAGTTTTTATGAGTGTAGGACGAAATTGAGGATGTTCGTTAAAGTTTGAGACATTTTTTAATTTAGAATTCTCAGCAACATCTAGGATTTCACTATGGCAGTTGCTACAAAATCTTTCAGTGGTGATAAGCAAGCCCTGATCGCCATTATGTTCTTTATGACAATCCTGACACTGTTGTCCATCTAAAGAGGCGCTTGGAAATATAGACGGGTCCGCATGGTGCCCGGCATCATCATGACAATCAAAACATACTTTATTTCCTACTTGTTGAAATGCATCTGTATGGCATGTTTCGCAGCGATCGCCAAAATGTGCATGCACACTAGAATGAGGGCCTGACAACCAAATTTTATCAGCGGTTGCTAAAATTCCATTTTTTTTTGTTTCACTTACTGTTTCATTTTTTTTATATTTTATCGTATATGCGGTAAGTGGCCCCAATATTCCAAGCGTGATAATTCCAATAAATAAAACCCACGCCCATCCTCTAGTACTGAGTCCAAGCGAATCAAACTGTGTATTTGATCGTTTTTTAAATGCTTCTAATTCATCACCTAGTGGACGCGAGTACTCAATAGTTAATACAGCATCATATCCATCTTCATTATCTAAGACCTCGATATCATATGGACCAAGATGAATTTTATCTCCCGTTTTTACGGTTGATTTAGTAAGGATTTGATCATTAACCTGAAAATCACTATCTCCTTGACCCTCTAAGTATAGTTCTCCCGAACGCTCTGTTATTTCAAGTTGAATTAATAGAATTCTTGGATCAGTTAAGTGAACCTCGCATTCTGAACCACGTCCAAAGCGAATTGCAGGAGATTCTATATCTTCGTCACGCTGAGCATATCCCCCAGAACGAGTTTTTTTAAGAAGATGTCTAATAAGTACTTTCATTTCTTACCAATAAAAAAATACAGCTAGTATGTGAGAGAAAAGTGCAGCCAATAAACCTATCGATAGTGGAATATGAAAAAATAACCACACTCTTAGAATTACTTTTATTTGAATATCGCGTCTCGCTCGTCTGAGTAATTTTGTTTTTTTTGCAAGTAAAGCGATTACCTTTGATATGTTTTGATCGCGAAGACCCATATCAGCAAATTTTTCTTCAATTAAATTCCTAGCATTTAGGGTTGGACAGTCAATATTTTTTGGTGATAATTTTTCTATTATATTTCCACCTATACTAGTCTCAGTGGCTGCTTTAAGTAGAGCCGTATTTATTTCTTCAGGCAGTTGCTGACCAGCTTTAAGAATATCTTGATCTAGTTCTGAAATTTGCCCCATCATTTCATCTAGAGACAGTCCAGCTCGATTTTTTGTCATTAGCTTTGGATAATATGCATAAATAAATACCCCAACAACACCACTTAACACAGTTAACAGCATAAGGATGTAAGCAATGGAATGGATATTCCATCCAATCTGAAAACCACTATGTAGAGTTGCGGTAACTACAAGAGCGAGTCCAAGATAAATATGAGCAGACAACCAAACCTTTAATCCTGTTGCACTAACAGCATATTGCCTTTTTCTAACTCCAAACCAAGTTAACCACAAAACTAAAACAGCTGAAATTATCCCCAATGTGTATCCAAGCCATGATCCGCCATTTGGTTCACCCAGGGGGTTATGCCATATATAAAGAACGATTGAGATAAAAGCCAATGCGACGGCATACCAAAGAAACTTGAGACCTTTATAGATAAAAAAAGAATCATGGACATTACGTGAACTCATATCACTCGCTCCCGTCTCTAATAAAGTCCATGAATTCGTCTGGTTTGACACGTATCGCCGCCCCAGTTGGGCAAGCACGCACACAAGCAGCACCACCTTTAATATCCTTACACATATCGCACTTAACTGCTGTTTTGCGAGCATCCTCCGGTGCTCTTTCTCGGTAACCATAGTCTTCGCCTGGTCCAGGACCTTTTCCAAAAAGAAGCCAAGAAAACAAATTTGGTTTTTCTGGTGGTTCAGGCGCCATTTGAATTACCCCATATGGGCAATTTTTTTGGCAGTTACCACAACCAATACAGTCATTTGTAATGTAAACTTCACCGTCAGGGTTTCTTTTAATAGCATCGGGAGGACAGTCCGTCATACAGTGCGGATGTTCGCAATGTCGGCAACTTGTTGGAACATGCACGTTTGCAAATGTTGGTCCTGCCTCACGATTTAATCTCGAAATACCCCTGTGTGTCTCGGCACAGGCTTTTTCACAATTATCACATCCAACACATAACGATTCGTTTATTAAAAGCACATCAGTTGCTTCACCTATACCTTCTCCCATTAAAAATTCTACAATACTTCCAGCCTCAGGTTGCTCTATCATTTTTTCTGTTGAAACAATACGTTCACCATATTTCTCTTCGATTTCTTTTTGAAGAGAAGGATTTTCATCAACTAATTTGCGGAAGATTTCACCATCTATCTTAATTGTTTCACAATCAACCGCGGCTTTAATTGTTGCTGTTCGATTTAAATCTGACATTAATGCCATTTCCCCAACATAATTACCTGCAGCGACGTAAGCAAGGGTTACCTCCTTACCACCTATTCGTTTCGATACCATCACTGAGCCTTTACTTATGAGATAAAGCGCATCACCCTCATCACCCTCATTAAATATAACTTTACCTTTACGAAAGGTTTCTATTGAAGCTGAGTCTGCCAATTTTTGTATTGCATTAATGTCGAGGGCGCTTGCGATATAAGTTTGAATTTGCCTTACGATAGCCTCTTTATCCATAGAATTTCGTAAAGAACGGACATCCTCTCTTAATTTAAGCATCGTACGACGAGGCGTTTCAATTAATATCGTATCATCTGCATTAGATAAAATTGTTGCCGAACGTCTACGACCCGATATTAATCCCACTTCTCCAAAAAATGCACCTTGCTCCAAGACAACAAACTTAGATGGATCATCCTCGCTAGTTTGTATTTTGACTGAGCCCCTGAATATTGTGTAGACACTATTCGTATAATCTCCCCGTTCAAAAATTACTGTTCCATTAGGCGGCGCAGTTACGGTTGATTCAACTAACATTTCTCTTTCCATTAATGGGTTTAGTTCTTCAAATATAGGAAGTCTTGCCCTCACTTCTTTTAAAAAAGAATCATTATCAAAATCCTTTATATCTTTTAAAGTTTTAGTAATTATTGGTTCATCAGCTGGATCTAATTCCGTGTTACCGTTGATATATTCAATGACTTCATAACCCTGATTTATTGCATGTTTAATTAACGGATATCCACCTAAGGAGCCAACTATATATAGGCCTTTAACATTTGATTCGTAGGTTTTGCTTACTTCTGGCAACGCGCTGCGTGCATCAGATGGAAAAGTAACTCCACAGGCTTCAACAAACTTTCGTGGCGGTGCTGCACCAAGTCTAGCAATCACTCTGTCACACTCTATTGTTACATCGCCATCAGGCGTATCAAAAGTTAATGTTCCTTCCGAACATTCCTTTGAACTACTATTGTATAGGGGAGTAATACGTCCTCTATCAATTTCAGCTAAAATAGCCGCTTCATTTGCTTCTTTTGCACGTGAAAATTCATTACCACGATTAGCTATATAAACTGTGTTATGCGTACACAAACCAAGTGCATTTTCTATTGCAGCATCACCCGCACCGATAACAATGATAGTTTCATGCTCATATTCATCTGGGTCATCTAATTGATATTGAATATGCGTGACATCATCTATTCCAGGTATTCGTAAAGTATTCAGATTACCTTGAAGACCTATTGCAAGAACGATTGATTCTACTTTAATAATATCTTTATTTTTTAGTGTAAGCTCAAACTTTCCTTTTGTTCCTGAAACAGATTTAACTTCAGAATTGTATAGAATATTAACTTGGTGATTTTTTAATGCTAGATTCCATCTATCGAGAACATCTTCTCTGCTTCCCATTTTAAAATCGATATCTGAACGCAAGGGAAGCACGTCCGGAGTTGCCATAACATGCTTACCTTTTTGAAACTTGTAAATTGTGTCCGATACATGATCTGCTTTTTCAATTAATACATGTCGTAAACCTAATACAGATGCATGCGCTGCTGCACTAAGACCAGCTGGTCCAGAACCTATTATTGCAACTTGAAAAATTGATTCTTTACTCGCCATGTGGTGATTTTTTCCCTTTAATTTATTGCAAATTATATCTATTTTTCTTATTCAGGAATGCCAACTATTTTTGCAAAGATTAACAAAAAAATCAGGTCTTTACTTCAATATACTAATTATTTTTTTAGTTTTTTTTACTAATTTGACTCAATTTCTATCTAATATATCATTCGGGGCCTAATCTGTATGAGCGCAAACTTACTGTTTGTATATTAATTATTACCATAAATTCCTCTGGCAGGTATTAAATACCAAGCCTTTGGTTTATATTATAATGGGAAGTTTACATCAAGATTTGAAATGCGCCCGTAGCTCAGTTGGATAGAGTACCTGGCTACGAACTAGGGGGTCGGAGGTTCGAATCCTTCCGGGCGCGCCATTTTATTTGTATAGAGGAATTTAATTTTTCTTACTGTCGCCTTTTAAGCCACATCCAAATACCGGTAGCGGAAATAACAAGCATTAGAATTGCAACCAGATCCATAAAGTAGGTACCCCATTTTCCTACAACACGGCCGCTATGCATATCAAGCAATACTCTTTCAATTGTCAGACCTTTGCCGCGGTACTCGTTAAAAATAGCAATTCTTAGTTTCTCGGATATATTATTTGATGTGTCCGACCAATTTGCAGAAAGCAGATCATGTTCATTCCAGTTCAAAATATCCAAATTGACGCGATAATAACCATGTGCCGATTTAATTATTACATTATCCTTATCATCAACACCAATTGCTTTCATCCCTGCGGGAACACCCTCGGCACCTGATAAAGATTCTAAAAGTTTACCGTCTTCAGTAAGCACCATTAATTTTCCATCATAACCAACGACAAATGTGTTATTTATATAAACAACACCAATTAGGTTTTCTACATTAGTAATAATTTCTATGTCATTGAAATAAACACGTTGACCAAGTTGTGTTATCCAGTTGTTATTGTAGGAAGGGTATGCGATAGGTTCGGAGTTTGGGCTAATTTGATAAAGATCAAGCAACCATTCCATCTTTATAAATGTTGTATTTAACTTGAACTTTTCACTGTGGTTTAATGCGATACCGCTAATAGCAAGAAAAATAACAAATATTACGATGAATATTCCTATCTTTTTGTGCCACCTTTGTATAAAAAGAAACATACACCTATTCTAGGATGCAATTATTTATTTTCAATTTTTATTATCGATATATTGATCTAGAAATAGAGCTAGACGTGCTAATTTTATCAAAGCATCAACTGACAATGTTGCTCCACTAATACCATCAATTTTTCTATCTAATTTTGTATCAGCCTTAAGAGAGGCATCTGCAAATTGTTCTGTAAAAAAAGGATATCTTACTTCCCATCCTCTTGATTCTCTAAAAACTAGTACTTTCACATCTAGAATCTTTCCTTTTGAAGTAACATATCCAGTCGTAATTGGCTTGTCTCTGCCAATTCTCTCTAAAATCCAGGCTTTTTTAGACCCATCATCCCAATATCGAAGTCGTAATGGCTTGAATTCATCTCCCAGTATTTTTTTTATTTCTTTCTTTAGCTCTTTTTTAAGCCATAGTTTTTTTGGATTTGGAGGGTTATTGTTAAACACGTCCGATAAAAATTTTTCAGGTTCTAAGTAAGTTCCCTTTGCATAAGAGTGTAAACTCCAACTCTGAGTTAGTAGAAATAAAAAGATATATAAAGTCAGTTTTGTCATATTTAGTTATAAGCCTACAAAAAAAATAGGGCACTTACAAAAGTGCCCTAAATATATCACCACGAGGATATTACCGTTGGTACGATAATTCTTAAAATTTATTATTTAGAACGAATACCCTACACCAAGATAGAAGTTATCTGTGGTTGTATTATCATCAACATCTTTAACCGATTCAAAGGTACCTTTGAAAACTACCTTTGGATGTGGCCAGATATTAAAACCTGTTGAGGTACGTTCTTCTTCGTTTCTAGAGCCTGTAAAACCTCTGTCTATGTCTTCGTATCTGATGTAGACACCTACGTCGGTATTACTATTACCCACAGTCCAACGATAGGCTGGCTCAACATACCAACCTTCTGAGTCTTTACCATCAGCTGATAAGTTCTTATTCATATCCCATCCCGCATAAAGAGCGCGGAAACCTAAACCCGAGCTATGTTTATAATCGACATGAGTTGTAAATAAGTGAGCATCATTTCCTGATACTAGTTCACCACCGATGTTACTTTGGAATTGGTATGAAGCAGATAATTCAAGACCTGGAACACCGGTATAACGGAGTCGACCAGTTGCTGCCGGATATTCTGCGTTTGCTTCTGCTACCTTTTGTCTACCAGATCGTATGTTGCTACTCGTTTCTAACCCTGAGTGAAGTACGATGTCATAGTTAACACCTGGTGCAACTTCCCCATTGAAACCAAAACCTGCTTCCCACCAAGTTGAAGGAATGATTCTTTTTTCTACTTCATTTCGCTCAACTCCATAGAATGTATTAGGTTCATGTGTAACATTCAACATACCAACAGGTAGAATATCAAGACCGGCACGGAAATGATGATTTTCACTAAGGTCAATTTCAATCCATGCTTGTTCTAATTCAACCTCACCTTCTTTACCCTCTCCAGCTAATGAATGCTCTAATTCCCATTCTGAGAAGAAGTGGATGTTATCGGTGTAGTCATGACCTATGTATAGGACATAACGGTGGAAGTCGACTTGATCTGTTCCATCACCAAATTTGTAATGAAGTTCACCATAGCCGCCCATCTGAGTTTTATCAGCCCAATTACCAGTTGCACCACCAGCACCAGATTCTACAGCTTCTGCGGTAGCATCAAGTTGCTCCTGGAGCTCTTCAATAACTTTTTGCTGTTCTTGTATAGTTTGCCACATTTCTTCTGCTGTCGGTGCTGCTTTAGCGGCAGAGACAGTAAAAAACATGAATAGAATCATGTAGATAACTCTATTAATGTGATTATTCGTATTCATAAATATCCCTCTCTATTTACTAAAAAACTAGTTTTTTACATGTAATTGAATAAGAATAATAACCTAAATGATAATCATTATCAATACAAATGATAATTATTATCGATATAGAAAGAAATTAGAGCTTTAATTTTTTTACATATAAAATGATGTTTTATTTTTTAGTAGTTACGACTAATATGAGTAAGAAAATTTTATATAAATTAAGTAAATTAAAAGGAGTTCAGTAAGATGAGTAGCGGTAAAGTTAAGTGGTTTAACGAATCGAAAGGTTTTGGTTTTATTGAGCCGGATGAGGGTGGAGATGATATCTTCGTTCATTTTTCGTCAATTAAAGCCGAAGGTTTTAAAACATTAAATGAAGGGCAGGCTGTAACGTACAATGCAGAGCAAGGACCAAAGGGTCTGCATGCAGTTGAAGTCGAAGTGACCTCTTAAATAAGCATTTAGAAATTTTTTACAACTATCAAAGCTAAGTGCAATATCTTTTGTTCACATCCCACAAAGGACGCAAGATAAATAATTATCTTTTAATTTTGTTCATCATATACAACATGACCATATAGTGAAATTATTAGGTGTCTATAGATGAATTTATGGGAACAAATTTTACTTGGAATGGTCGCAGTTATTGTGACATTTTTATTCTGGCCCGGAATAAAAAAAGCTATTGAACAAAGTAAAAACGTAGAAAATCCTGATTGGGCGGGCGCATTGATACCAATAGGTGTCGTTGTTTTATTTATCATATTTCTGATTTCGGTATCAGGATGATAGAAACGACAGCTTTAAAATTTAATTATATATAGTAAACAAATTACAACACGAGGATGCTATGCATTTATGTAAAAAGGTATTTTTTATATTATCGAGTCTAATATTATTCAACCCATTACAAGTGTCTGCTGATGATCATGAAGCAATGCTTACTGCGGGTGAATTACTGTCAGGGTGTGAGGAAAATTCCTCACCTGGTGCACCCAACCAGTATTGTATGCGATACCTTTTTGGGTTGATTCAAACTGTACTTACGCTCCAGCAGGCAGATCAAAGCCCACCGATTTTTTGCATAGATCCACAAGTTACGCCTATACAAGAGGCTACCGACAATATGATTGCACATCTGCGAAGTCAGTCCTCGCGTTCAAATGAGGATGCACAGAAAATAGTTTTAGAGGGGCTCAATAAAAATTATCCTTGTTCAAATCAATCGAAAAAACCAACCTATCACTAGAGAATTTAAATCAAGTTACATGGTTGGCTCCATTTGTATGAACTAAGCGCTGATATTTATGTCTCTTAATTATAATTTCAACAAGGGTTCATCATGAAAAATATAGTTAAGTTGTCGCCAATGATTTTTCTGGCCTTCTTCATATCTGTCTCTGCCGCTGATTTTGATGAAGTATATAGCGCATATGAAAAACAAAAATATGATATAGCTCTAGAGGGTTTTCTTGAGCTTGCAAATGAAAATCATATGGAATCTCAATATTACCTTGGCACTATGTATCGTGAAGGAGAGGGCGTTGATCAGGACTATTCAAAGTCGCTTGAGTGGTATCTCAAGGCAGCTAATCTTGGAAGCAAAGGCGCACAGCACAATGTAGCATTGTTTTATCACAATGGTATATCAGTCGATCAGAATATTGCCAAAGCTCTTGATTGGTACTATAAATCAGCGAACCAGGATTACATCCCATCGCAAATAAATATTGCCAAAATTTTTTATAGCGGTCAGGGAGTAAGTGAGAATATTCCTGAAGCGATAAAGTGGTGGAATAAAGCAGCTGAGCTTGGAAGTAAAGGTGCACAACATAATCTCGGGCTAATGTATTTTCTCGGGCAGGGCGTAGAGAAAGATTTATCAAAAGCTAGAGAATGGTACTTACTTGCAGCCAAACAAGGCTCGAAAGAAGCTCAGAATAGTATGGGTTTTATGTATTTCGAAGGTAAAGGAGTTAAAAAAGATTTGATTGAAGCTTATGCGTGGTTTCAGTTGGCTGCAGTTACGACAGACTTTCAACAAGCTAAACTGAATTCTAGTATTGTTGAGGCGAATCTAAATACAGAGGAGTTGCAAGAAGCAAAGGAAAGAGCGCAGAAATATATTTCACTTTATGCAGTTGGTGATTAAATTTGTACATATTGTTAGTGCGTAAGAAGTAATCTATTGAGTTCTTCTGGAGTATAAACCGGTTTTGATTTGAATCCATCAATTTCAATTGATACCGAATCCGCGTTTGACTCATAGATCTTGATTAATTTATACCACCCCTCCTTTCTATGTGCGATATCTAAGAATTCAGAAATTTTAGGATTACCTATATTGCCAAATATATTAATTGTTAGTGGCGGCATTCGTGTTTCTTTATCAACAAGTAAAACTCCAGCCTCTTCAACCCGTGCAGTTGCAACTTCAGGAATTGATAGATAGCGTAAGCCATGCTTTACAACATCATTATAATTATCTTTATTGCTATAAAATTTTAAGAGATTAGCAAATCGTGTTAATGAAATATTTTCATCTATCTGACATCTCGCAGCATTATCATTTGTATTATAGATTGTATTGCAAAATCCAAAAAAGCTATTTCTAAAATTTGAATTAATAAAATCTAATGATTGACATGAATAATCCAAATATTTTTTGTTAAATGTACATCGATAAAGTTGCAACATTGCTCTCGCCATTGCTAATGTGTCCGATAAATATTGTGTACTTTTGGTAGTTTTATTTTTTCTGTACCCTCCGTCTGAATTTCTAAAACTATCATTAATCCACTTAGCAGCCTTTATTGCCATAGATAAACTTTTTGTATCTCCACAGTACTCAGCATGTGTTCCGAGAGCTTCAATTAACCAACCGTTATCCCTAGTTAAAACTTGTTTATTAATTTCTGGAATTCCAATTTCTTCACGTTTTAATTTTTGAAGAGAAAAATATTTAACTGAATCTATTCCTGATATAGCACCTGATTGACTTGTATAGAACACACCATTTCTGGACGTCATAAAATTCAAAACATATTTTTGAATTGATTTTGTTACATCCAGGTAATTACCTGACTTCATGTAACTATATGCAAGTGAATATAGTCTTAAATGTCCGGCTTGTGCTGCTATTGTTTTTCTATAGTGAGGCATATCCCACCTACCAAGTGTTGAGTATTGATAGACACCGCCCCACACGGGATCGATTAAAGCTATGGCATTATCGAGTGTCAATTTAGCCATTCTTTTTTCATTAATATCACCATTGCTACCAGTTTCTAAAGAATATTCAACGCTATCTCGATCAATAAATTTTATTGGTGAGGATATCCCGCCATATTTCCAATCGAAACTAGAGTGATGCATATACTTAAGACGACGACGACATTTATTACTTAATACTGGATTAATCTTATCTTTTAATTTTATTTTTTTTTCAATAGGAATAGGATTTTCATATGTTGATTTCAAAAGCGTATGCATTATTTTCTCCGAATTCTTAGTTTATTTTTTTTATAGAATTAAAAAATTGCTCTGACCAAAAGCAGGTGAGAACCACTTGCTTTGGCCAGAACTGAGAGGTAGGTATTATGAGGAGGGAAGAAATTCTCATTTTAAGTTTCTTGATTTAATGTCAAGTTAATAGTTACTCGACGATCAAATACATATGATTCACTATCACCTTCATATGCTGAAGCTTCACGTTCGCCATGTGCTTGTATTTGGAATCTATTATTGGTGATTCCTACTTTTAAGAATTCATTGCGAACATTTTCTATTCTTTCTTTACTTAGTTTTAAATTATAATTATCAGAACCACGATAATCAGTGTACCCACTAATCTGTATTTGAATTTTTGGATACTCTTTTAATAATTTAGCTAAGTTATGTATTTCTGGAAGTATATCTTGATTAATTTTTGCATCATTAGTTTTGTAATATATTGTATATGAGATTCCATCACTCAGTTTTTCCAACGAATGAATTTCTTTTTTCAGCATGACTTTTTGAAATTCCTGTTGAAATTTAGATTTAGTTTCAGCTAACTCATTTTGTTGGTACGCAAGCTGAATACTTTTTTCATTCAATTCTTTTTCAAGACTTGCAATAGTTTCGTCAGTTTTGTTTTCACGATCACCCAACCAAACCCCACCACCTGCACCCACGACAGCTCCAACGGGACCAGCTATTAAGCCACCTATTAGACTGCCTAATCCAAAACCAATATTTTCTTTAGTTGAGGCATAATTAGTTTCTGTATCTTCTGCATTAACAGATTGATGACCTATTAGGCATATTAAAATTAAAGTCTTAAATAATTTCATGATTCATTTCTCCTTGACCTTGAATAAATTTAGACTCTATTAAACACTCTACAAATGGCAGAAGAAGGCTAGGATTAGGGAAATGTGATGATAAAATGTGGCAAAAAAGTGATATTCAGGCTCAATAGGTTTAAATAATTTAAGGACTGTTTTATGGTGTATACATCATAAAAACGGGGAGCAGATTAATGCCAAAACAAATACTTCTGGTCGAGGATGAACTTATAATTTGTGATAACTATGCTAAGGCAATAAGACAGCATGGGTATGAAGTATTAACATGCCAAACTAAATCTGAGGGAATCGCATTTATAGATAAGCATCTACCTGATTTAGCTATTTTGGATATAGGATTAGGCGATGAAGTTGAAGCAGGTTTTGAACTTTGCAGAGAGATACGCACTCGCTCGACTGTTCTTCCAATAATATTTTTAACTGCGAGAGATTCTGATCTTGATATGGTTAGCGGTTTGAGGTTAGGTGCTGATGATTATCTTAGTAAAGATACTTCCATGGATAATTTGCTTGCCCGCATAGCTGCGTTATTTCGGCGTATCGATGCTCAGCAATTAACTGAAAATAGAGGAGATCAAATAGTTCGTGGCAAATTGACTGTGGATGCTGATCGTTTAAGAGTTGAGTGGGATGGAAAAAAAATAGATTTAAGTTTAACTGAATTTTGGATGGTTCATTCATTAGCGAAAAGAGTAGGTCACGTGAAAAATAAAGATCAATTAATGAATGATTCGTATCAAAAAGATAGAAATCAAATTGTTGCAGATAATACAATTACATCGCATCTAAAAAGAATAAGAAAAAAATTTCTAGAGCAGGATAAAAATTTTAATCAAATTGAAACTGTTTATGGTGTTGGCTATCGTTGGAAATCTTAAGGACTACATTATTTTTAAATGTTTAATTCCAAAATAAAAATATCCCTACGTAGTAAATTAATGCTGATGTCAATTTCAGTTTTGATTATCCCATATATTGGTTTTGAGTATATAAAGCAAACAGAGACCTATTTGAGGTCAGAACTCGAAAAATCACTAGCATATATATCAACTGCTGTTGCAAGTGGTTTAGATAATGAACCAAGTTTTTTTAGAACAAGTTTCTCAGAGGAAAAGGATGCTTTATATGTTCACAAGTTAAATAATCATCTTATAGAGATAGATGGCTATATAAGTGATTGGAGATCATATCTTAAGTGGTCGCGCTCATTTGAGTCTATTTCACTGACAAATAAAGATAATTTTAGACTATTTTTGAGTGAGGATAGGCAGTATTACAATATTTTACTTCAGGTTGAGGATGATCAATTAATCTATCGAACACCTGGAAGTAATGAGATTAATGGCGATCATATAGTTTTAGTATATCGTGACAAGTACGCAAGACTAAAAAAAATCTATATTAGTCCTATAACAAGTGGCGTTGTCTATCCATTTTCAATTCAGGAGTTCTTCAATGAATATACACTCATTAAAGAAAAAAAAGAAAAGCCACTTACAAATCTAAAGTCATTTATTCAAGAGACTAATAAAGGTTTTAATATAGAAGTAAAAATTCCACTTGATATGATCGGTGATAATCTAGGTTTTGTATTTAATGATTATGATATTAGGAATGGCGCAAAAAATGTAATAAGGACTTTTGCAATTGAACCAAATAAAATTGTTCGTTCATCAAAAGACATTATAGATAAAATTCCGGATCATATTGATAAAGTAGGAAAAAGAATATGGATACTTGATAAACATGGCTTAGTGTTAGCTAGTACTGGCAGTTTAAAACAGAAATTAAAAGAGAATGTTTTTAATATTCTATATACCTTTTTACTCCCGCCAGCTTATGATCAATTTGAGGACGATTTAGCAGGTGCGTCACAACTTAAAGGTGTGGAGATAGAAAGCGCGTTAAAGGGGATTCAAAAAACAAAATGGCGTTCGTCACCAGATAATAGGGCGGTTATAGTGTCTGCTGCGACTCCTATTTATTTCGATAAAGAAATTATCGGTGCTGTTGTTGTTGAAGAAACTACAAATAATATTCAGTTTATGCAAAGACAGGTATTATCTGATTTTTTTGACGAAGCTCTATTCACACTAGCTTTTATCGTTTTTCTTCTATTATTATTTGCTAGTCGATTATCATCTAGACTTATAAAACTGAATCGTGATGCAACTAGTGCGATTGATGAGCACGGGAAAGTACAGGGAGAATTTACTTCAAGTAGTTCCAGCGATGAAATCGGCGAGTTATCACGAAGTTTTAGCAGTATCCTGAAGCGACTAGACCAATATCATCATTATCTAGAGGGTATGACCGGACGTTTATCGCATGAGCTAAGAACACCCATGACTATTGTTAAATCTTCCTTAGATAGAATGGAGAAAGAAAGTCACGAGGATGAAAAAAAAGAGGCGCTTAATCGTGCTAAGCAAGGACTTGATCGATTACAAAATCTTTTAAATAGATTAAGTGAAGCCGCCAGCATTGAACAGGCTCTTCAAGAGGGCGATAAACAAAGCATAATTTTGAATGCTTTTTTAGAACAATGCATTGATGGCTACAGAAATGCGTTCCCAAATCAAGAATTTGATTTAAACACGCCTAGTGATGATTTTGAAATGAATATTGATGGCGAATTATTTTCTCAGATGTTGGACAAAATTATTAGTAATGCGGTAAATTTTTCACATCCTGATAAGCCAATACTTATAAATTTAATTCATAATTTAGATCACGCAACAATAGAAATTATTAATTATGGCTCTCCTTTACCACAGAATATGACTGATGAATTATTTAATTCAATGGTTTCAATACCTGGCAACAGAACTGATGCGGGCCCGCATTTAGGTTTGGGATTATTTATTGCAAGACTTATTGCTGAATTTCATGGCGGAGTAATTTCAGCAAGTAATTTACAAGACCAAAAAGGCGTTTGTTTTAGTATAAAAATCTAGTTATCTGTAGTTTATTATTAACTATTTTCTTCCCATAAATGCCAAACTGGTTTCAAATCACTAGGAAGATGCGGTAACTTTCCAAATTTATTCCAGGTATTATTTTCATTATGAAAGTCTGAGCCAATGGATGCAGATAACCCATATTTTTTTGCAATATTTGAAGCCAGTAGAATTTCACTTTTTTGATCATGGCTTGTGATTACCTCGATTGCCGCACCCCCAAGACTTTTAAATTCCTCGATTAAACTTTCCAATTTTGTAGCCGTCATGTTATATCTTAGCGGATGCGCTATTACTGCAATTCCTTTAGCTTTCTTAATAAGATTTATTATTTCACTAAGTTCTGGCCATTTAGGTGAATAATAACCTGGTTTATTTTTAACAAGAAAACGTTTAAATACATCCGAATTATTTTTTGCATATTTTTTTTCTATTAGAAATTTGGCAAAATGATGACGTGTGATATTTTCACCACCAGAAATTTTCTTTACATATTCAAAGGCACCTTCAATACCAGCTTTAGATAATTTTTGACCAATTTTTTTTGCTCTATCCTGTCTTAATGAACTTAATTTTTTGCATGCATTAATTAAATCTAAATTATTGATATTTAAATTCAGTCCTACAATATGAATGGATCTATTTTGCCATTGCGTTGATAATTCAACGCCATTTATTAATTTGATATGTCGTTTTATAGCCTCTTTTTTTGCATCTTCGAGTCCTGAAATAGTGTCATGATCAGTAAGTGCCATCATTTTTATTCCATTATTTGATGCCTTATTTATAAGATCTTTTGGCGTTAATTGACCGTCCGATTTATTCGAATGTGTATGTAAGTCGATTGTTGAATATTCAGACACTTGAAGTTTTCAATCGCGAAAGTTTATATATTGAAGAGGAATGTTTATCTTTGTTTTTTTTAGTTCGGAGATTGCATTTTGTAGATCATCACGTTTTTTTCCAGAAATTCTCACCTGTTCACCTTGAATTGAGGCTTGTATTTTTAGCTTACTATTTTTTATCATCTTCACAATTAATTTTGCTTTATCTTTATCTATTCCTTTTTTTATTTTTATAATTTGCCTAGCCTCATTATTATTTTCTACTATTTCTTCATATTCAAGACATCGTATGTCTATTCCTCGTTTATTAAGTTTATTTTTTAGGATGTCATTTATTTGTTTAATTTGAAATTCTGATTTAGATACAATCGTTAGCACCCATTCATTGAGATCTATTTTTGAATCTGTTCCCTTGAAGTCAAAACGTGTACTAATTTCCCTATTTGCTTGATCGATAGCATTAGTCAATTCTTGCTGCTCAATTTCTGAAACCACATCAAAAGAAGGCATTATAGTTTCCTCGCCAATATTTATTTATTAATTCTAGTTTCTTGTATGATTATACCATCAGGGTGATTTAATCGAATAGATTGCGGTTTTTGCCCTATTAGAAAGGCATTACCACTGAATCTATTAATACCATCGGTGCTAAATTCAAAATAATAATACCTATAAAATACAAAATTACCTGCGGTATTACGTCCCGTATTTAGTTTTTTTACCGCCACACTTTCATCTAGAAATTGTAAATTTATTTCCCCACAATATTTTTTTGCAAATGATATTGCTACCTCACGAGCAGCTAGCGAATCAATCCAAAAGATAATTACAGCTGCAAGACAGATCAAAAAAAGAATAATATCCATCTAACTACTTTGAAATAAATGGCTCAAAATATTCATTGTATTCCTCATAAAAATTTTCATCATTTTTTATGATTAAATATACTCCTATTTTTAGTTCATTTGCCAATTCTATTGTTTTTGCTGGACCTAAGACCATGAATGCTGTCGCCAGAGCATCTGCGTTCATTGCTGTTTTATCCAGTACGGTAACTGATGCCAATTTATGTTTTATTGGTTTACCGGTATTCGGGTTAATTGTATGCGAGTAGCGCACTCCATTTTTTTCAAAGTAGTTCCTATAATCACCAGATGTAGCCATGGCTATATCTTTAAGTCCAATAATTTTTACAAGATTATTATTAGGATTTTCAATTCCTATTTGCCATACTTCATTATCTTCATTTGTCCCTTTAGCAATCAACTCCCCACCAATTTCAACTAAATAATTTTCTAAGTTATAGCTATTTAAATATAGTGCAATTTTATCTACTGCAAAACCTTTTGCTATTCCTGAGAGGTCTACATATAGATCAGGGTGTAATTTTTTTATACTTGTAGTTTCCTTGTTTAGATAGATTTTCTTATATCCAATGTTTTTCTTTATTAATTCAATCTCTTCATTAGATGGTATTTTATTTTCTGATTTATTAGGACCAAAACCCCATAGATTTACCAAAGGACCAACCGTTATATCAAACGCTCCATTTGTAGTTTTACTTATAGTATTTGCATGAGAGATTACTTTGAATAAGTCATCAGATATGAGATTCGAATCTAAGCTATTTGAAAAATTGATCACGGATAATTCTGAATCTACTATATATGTCGACATTTTCTGATTAATTTCTAATAGTATTTTTTCGATGTCAGCACGTATTTTTTCTTGATTAACTACGGCATCAGCCGTTTTAATTTTTATACTATAGGTGGTTCCCATAGTTAATCCATTGATTAACACAATTTTATAATTATTATTTTGACAGGCACCGGTGCCTATCATTAGGAATATTATTATCAAAATTCGCATAGTAATTTTTTTGTAAAATATAAATAAAATAGTATAATCAGTTATAATTTATCGATCACAGAAATTTGACTCACCCACATAATAACAAGAAAAAGAAAAAATCGCTTTCTCAGGAAAGTGTCATATCCTATCTTAGTTCAAATCCAAATTTTTTATTTGAAAACGAATCGTTATTGATAGAGTTATTAGTGCCTCATAAATTAAAGGGCAATGTGCATTCATTAATTGAACGTCAAGTAAAAGTTCTGCGCGAGGAAAATGCTCGATTTAAAAATGCGACTATAGCTCACATGAAAGCTGCAGATAAGGAAGCAAAAAGGAGAAAAGGTATTCGAGAATCTATTCTAACAATACTCGATATTGGTACATTAGAAGAATATGGAGAATTTTTATTTTCATTTCTAACTAAATTCCAAAGTACTAATTATTTTAGATTATTTATTTTTAATGATAATTTTGATATAAAAAATATAAAAAATATATTTTTTGTTGGTAGTCATTCTAGAATACGTTTTCTATTTACGGAGATATTTAATAGAAATAAGTCGTTATGTAGTAGCTTGCAAGAAGAACAATTACAAATTTTATTTGGTTCTGATACTAAAAAAATAAAATCAAATTTATTGATACCGATTAATTATAACGGTTTGGACGGATTATTAGCATTAGGTAGTCATAAAGAAAATCAATATGGTATTGGTGAAGATTTAGAGGCGTTGGAATTCGTTATAAAATTATCAATGTTTAAATTTAAAAGTATTGTTACACAGCAATACTAATCTTTTGATCTATTAAGCTATCCAATATTTTTTCATGAATGCGACTGCCGTACACCATAGAGCTTCGCGTAAAGACCGTCTTGAGTGAGCAGCTGATGATGTGTTCCTTGCTCCCCTATTTGACCAGACTCGAATACATATACACGATTTGCTTGTTTTATGGCACTTAGTCTGTGCGCAACAATAATTGTTGTTTTATCAACGAGAAAATCAGATAGCGCCTCATGAAGATGATATTCAGTTTCAGCATCCAATGCTGAGGTCGCTTCATCAAGGATTACGACACTTGGTTTGCTGAGCACCATTCTTGCAATTGCAAGTCGCTGACGCTGACCACCAGATAATCTAATCCCTTGGCGTCCCACTATGGTATCTAGTTTTTTTGGAAGTTGTTCAACTGTATCTTTGAGTTGCGCTATTTCAAGTGCATGCCACAGTTCTTTATCACTAATATCACGACCTAGTGTTAGATTTACCCTAACGCTATCATTAAATAATGCAGGATTTTGTAATACAGTGGCTACGTGTTCCCTAACAACATCCAGACCAATATTTTTGACTGATACGTTGTCATACAGTATATCTCCACTTTTTACTGGGTATAATCCTATCAACACTTGAACTAGTGTTGATTTTCCACCACCACTCGCACCCACTAGCGCAACTTTTTCGCCAGCTTCAATTTGAAGTTTTATTCCATTAAGCACATCAGGATTATTACCATAAGAAAAACGTAAATCAGAAATATCAATTGAAACAGTATTTTTATTTTCGAAAGGATTAATTGTATGTGGATAATTCGGCTCTTGTTCTAGTGTTAATAAGTTATTAATACGACTTAGAGCAGCATTAGCATTATAAAAGGAATATTGAATGTTAAGTATCTCTTGTACGGGCCCCATCATATACCAAAGATAACCAAAGACAGCAAACATCTGACCAATTGATAATCCAGAAAAAACTACCATGATCATAGATACTGCTCTGAATATATCAAAGCCAAATAAGAAAACGACGAAACTTAATCGATTTGCTGCATCACTTTTCCATTGAAATGAAACACCATGTTCTCTTACGTCTCTTGCATTTTCAATTACTCTTCTGAAGTAGTGTTTTTCTCTGTTACTAGCACGTATTTGATGTATTGAATCAAGTGTTTCAGTTAATGATTGTTGAAAGATTGCGAAAGCTGAATTTTCTTTTTTCTTTAATTCCTTAACACGATTTCCTAATATTTTAGTAAAATATATAACAATAGGATTTGCAAAAAGTATTAGAAGGGCAATTTGCCAATGCATTATAATTAAAATTATTGCAACTCCAATAATAGTTAAGATAGCTATTAAAAGTTTACTAACAGTTGTTCCTACAAACTCATCAACTGTTGATAGGTCTGTTACAAAATATGAGGATACTGTCCCGCTACCTAATGTCTCATACTCAGTCATTGAGACTTTATTCAATTTAGATATGAGAGAGTGCCTCATTTTATAGATAAGATCTTTTGAGATAATAGTGAATTGTCTCGTTTGAAAAACACTTAGAATTAATGATGTTATACGCAGGAATAATGTGAGTACTAGTATCGATAATATATAAAGCAATGGCCCATGTAATGAGGATGGCATAATATTATTGATAGTTTGTACAACAACACCTGGGTTATTGAGTAATACCTCATCCACTAAAAGTGGTAGTAAAAGTGGAACAGGAATACTAGCGAGTGTTGCAATAATTGCGATTATGTTTGCAAGAATTAACTGTTTTTTATGTTTTTTGGCAACCTCGAAAATATATTTCCAATCGTAAGAGGTTTTACTCGCATAATTTTCAGGCTTATTTTTTATTGTATTTTCTTTTTCGATGATAGATGTCATTTTTTAGTATTTTTATAATAAGATTTTCTTTTCATGCATACATAAAATATCATAATAAAGCATTACTCTTCTTATGAATTCGATCGGCTCTTGTCCTCTAGCGAAACCATGTTTTGTTTTTCTATACCATTTTTTTTGACTTAATTTTGGCAGATGTTTTTTCACACTATTCCATTCGTTTGGATCGCCACCTTGTGCTTTTGTTATTGAGCGCGCGTCTTTGAGATGACCCAAACCAATGTTGTATGCAGCCAAAGTAAAATAGAGACGATCTATTTCTTGTATGTTATTACTAAACGATTTGTATAGTATCTCTAAATATTTAGCTCCGCCATAAATACTCTGTTTAGCGTTGAGACGATTTTTTACACCTACTCGCTCGGCTGTATCTAGTGTAAGCATCATCATACCCCTCACACCAGTTGGAGAGCGTGCTTTTCTGTTCCAATGAGATTCTTGGTAGCTGACTGCTGCTACCATACGAGGGTCAAGCACAGTATATTTTGCTGTCTTTTTGAAGTATTTTTTATAGCTAGGTAGTTTTTTATTAATTCGATTAAGATAATAACTCACATCAATATAATCGAATTTATCTAGATGCTCGAAGTATATTTCTCTTATTTTTTTTAGATTTTCATTTTTTTTTAATACTATAAAAAAATTATTAATCGAATACATAAAAGATAATTCTTTAGTATCTTTTATTAGCCAACGAGAAGGGTATTTTTTTGGTAGAGTAAAGATTACTTTTGTTTCAGGATATAAATATTGGTAGTAAGCATAAATATCAGAGTTAATTATACCAAATTTAGAATTATCTTTATTGATTTCCGCCAATACTTTTTTTAAATCATTACTTTTAAATTTTTTGAATACAATTGATTCATGAATCTTTTTCATCTCATCTATAATAAAATTGGCATTACTATTGCTTCCTAAAATTATCGTATTAGGTTTGATTTCAGAAATTGATTTTGGCAAAAATTTATTTTTACGGTTACCAATCAGATACCATTCACTATCATTATAGGTTATTGCATTTTTGGTATTTCCAATTAAGGAATCTGGCATGCTTCCTGTTATTCCAATATCTACTCTATTTTGCTCTAAAAGTGATACTATTTTTTTACTATCAGTAGCTTCAATAATTTTTAATTTCACACCAATTTTTGTTGCATAATGATATACTAAATCAAAGTCGTATCCTCTTTTTTCATCTCTATTATTAAAGTAGTGCGGAGGGTGGGCTATTATTGCAACACGTAATACTTCATTTGTTTTTATTTTTTCAAGTTTTGATGCTTCATTTGAACATCCATTCAAAACTAAAATAGTCAAATATAATGTTACGTAATATGAAAGATTTTTTAATTTTTTGTAGTTGAAAGCCATTTTTATTTTTTTTAGTAATAGAAACTTAATAATACCATATAGTATAATAAATATGTTATGAGACAGGCGCTACAATCATTAGTTCTATTAATTGCTATTTTTCCTAATGCAAGTATTAGTGAAATAACGTCAATAAAAAATTACGATGAGATTTCAGAAAATATTTTTTGGAGCGATCTGTATCCAGGTGGAGGCTGGTCATTATATTGTGGTTTTCGTTTCGAAAATCAATCAAATTCAAATGAAAATCACTTATTTGTTATAGAGCATATTTATCCTGTCAGCGAAATGTTGAAATTTCTAAAATGTAAAAGTCGTCGTCAATGTAGACTTGAAAAAAATGAAAAATTTATTCGCATGGAAGCTGATATGCAAAATTTGTATCCTGTATGGCAAGATGCAAGTGTTGCTCGAAGTAATAGGGAATATGGTTCTATAGAAGGGGAGGAGTGGCGTTTTGAAAACTGTGATTTTGAACGTGGTTTTAAGACAATAGAGCCAAGACCTCTTGCACGCGGTAATATTTCACGATCAGTTTTTTATATGCATACTCAATATGGGTTGCCAATTAATAATAGTAATATCGATCTTTTAAAAAGATGGAATAAAGAGGACCTACCAAGTAAACAAGAGAAATCAAGGAATGACCGTATTGAAGAAATTCAGGGTAAAAGAAATCCCTATATCGATAATCCTGATCTTATAGATAAATTATGATAAAAACATACTCTACCGGAGTTACTTAGTATATATTTTCATTTTAGATGGATACTGAGCTTAGTAAACTAATTGAAAATGGTGCGACGGTCGTAACACCAACAGAAAGATTAAGTCGTCATATTTCATTTCTTTTCTCGCAAGAAAAAATAAATCAAAGAAAATCTTGGATTACACCACATTGTTTATCATGGGATTCTTGGTGTAGAATTATTTTTGATAAATTATTATTTTCTAAAAAAGGACAGTGGATATTAATAAATAATTTTCAGCAGCAATGGTTATTTGAAGAAATAATAAGAAATTCAAAATATAGCGATCAGTTATTAAGGGTTGATACAACTTCAAAAGAAGTAATAAATTGCTATAGATTATGCAAAGAATGGGATATTTCTATTTTTCCAAAAAATATTGACTTGCCTGAAGATGCTAATGCTTTCAGACAATGGGTAAATCTGTATGAAAATAAAAAAAGAAATAATTTTTGGCTAGATAGCATATGTTTACCAGATTATATTGCATCCCGTATCAATGAATTTGATTTTAATCCAAATGGAGTAACATTCTATGGTTTTGATCAATTAACAAAACAGCAATCTAATTTAAAAAAGCTATTGATTGATTTAAAAATATATAATGAAATTCAAGTCGGTAAAGATCGAAATCAATCAATAGAATTTAGTATTCAAGATGATTTAGATTCTGAAATAAAAGCTGCAGCATGCTGGGCAAAGAAAAAACTAGAAAATGATGAAACTGCGACAATAGGAATTATATTTAGAGATATTAACAAAATAAGAAACAAGATAGAGTATGGATTTAGTTCTGTCCTCACACCTGAGAAATGGACTAAATTTGATTTCACACCGACAAAACCATACTCAATCTCAATGGGAAAGTCATTATTAACATACCCCCTAATTTATGTTGCAGTAAATCTTCTATCTCTTAGCGCTAATAAAATTTCAGTGCGTGATTTATCTAATTTGTTGAATTCACCTTATATTCGTTTGAATGGAGGCGCAAAACTTGATGAAAAATTAAGAAAATTTGGTGAAACCGAAATTAGTTTAGAACAACTTCTCTCTATCAATGATAAAGAGTGCAGAGATTTTGTTGAAGCCCTAGTTAAGTTTAAGAAATCATTTGAAATTGATGTTAAAAAAAACATGAAGTTTTCAATGTGGGTAACAAATTTCACGAAGTGGCTTAAGATTTTTAAATGGCCAAATAAGCAATTGGATAGTGATGAATACCAAACACTGCAAAAATGGAATGAAGCATTACGTAATTTGGGGAGTATTGCTGAATTTGACCAATCTATAGATTTTAAAACAGCATTTACTTATTTAAAAAATATATTGGCGGAGATTCATTTTCAGCCAAAAGCACATTATGAGACACCAATTCAAATTATTGGAATGACTGGTGTTGCAGGTGCAAAGTTTGATTATCTATGGGTCACAAATGCACGCGATGATAATTGGCAAACAACAAGTCCCGATTTTGGATTTATTCCATATGAATGTCAGATGATGCTACCAGGAAGGACACCAGAGTCCCGATTAAAGATAACCAAGAATATTACCAATGAATTAGTTCGATCTTCTAAAAATTTAATTTTTAGTTATATAAGACAAGAAGGTGATGATGATAGAGTAAGGCTTAGTCCTTTAATAATGTCTACACATAAGCCAAAAAAAATTGATGAGATTTTTGAGGATGACTATACAAAAGAAATTTTTGATATAGAAGCAATAGAAGAAATAGAAGATTTTAATGCTCCGGAAATTAAAATTGGGAATAAAGTTTCAGCCGGCAGTTCGTTGCTAGAAGATCAATCCGCTTGCCCTTTCAGAGCTTTTGCCAAACATCGACTTAATGCACATGCCTTAGATGAACCAAATGATGATTTAGATAGTGCAGGACGTGGAAAGCTCGTTCACCGAATCATGGAGATACTCTGGGAAAAATTAGAAAATTCAAAAAATCTCGAATTAATATCTCAGAATAAATTGGAAAATATAATATGTATTAGCATTTCTAAAGGCTTAGCCGAAGCAAAAAGCAAGAGACCGGGAATTTTCAAAGCATGGTTTGTTGATTTAGAGCATCGCAGATTAAAAGATTTACTGAAAGAATGGCTAGTGATTGAAAAAAATAGATCAGAGTTTTTAGTTTATGAAAAAGAAAAAGTAAAAAAAGTTATTTTTGGAGGCATTGAATTTAATTTACGAATAGACCGAGTTGATAAATTAGATGCAAATCGGTATTTAATTATTGACTACAAGACTGGGAAAGTGACAAAAGCTAATTGGACAAAGGATCGCCTAAAAGAACCCCAACTACCTTTATATGCAATTACTTCTGAGCATCCAATAAGTGGAATAGCATATGCGTGTTTAAAAACTAATGAATATGGATTTGATGGGTATGCTGATTCTGATGAAATTTTTTCTCGAGAGACGAGAGTAAAAGTTCTCGATATTAGTGAGTTATTAGTTAATTGGGAAAAAGTTTTAGAAAATCTGACAAAAGAATTTATGAGAGGTCATGCCGCGGTTGATCCTCGTCCTGATGCCTGTACTTATTGTGATTTAGCCAATTTATGTCGTATAAGAGAAAGAATATGAAAAGTAAGATTGATGGTGATCAAAAGGCGAGATTAAAAGCGATTAATCCCGATAAATCATTCATAGTTAAAGCTCCTGCTGGTTCGGGTAAAACTGGATTATTAGTTATGCGTTATCTAAAACTACTTTCACAAGCAGATTTTCCAGAAGAGATTGTTGCTATTACTTTTACACGCAAGTCAAGCACAGAGATGCGAAATCAAATCAAAGATGTATTGAAAAGCGCGTATGTAGATAAGGTTCCAGAAAATAAATTTGAAGAGGACCAGATTAAATTAGCTAAAGATGTTTTAAAGCGAGACAAAGAACATCAATGGTCTCTTTTGGATTCGCCAGAACGACTACGTATCCAGACCATCGATGGATTATCTGCTTTTTTAACTAAACGTATGCCACTCTTAGCTAAATTTGGTGCACAGCCTGAAGTTACAGATGATACTGAACATCTATATATGTTAGCAGCAGAAGAAACATTAAATTTATTTAATAATGATGAAAAATTCATCAATTCTATTAAAGAAATCATTTTACATTTTGGTAATGATATTCAAAAAATTAAAAATTCTATCAGTAATATGATGCAAACACGCGACATTTGGCTTCATCAAGTAACTGCAAAGCATTCTACTGTTGAAATGAAGAAAGATTTAATTAAATTAATAGAAAATTATTTGAAAATGGTTGTAGAAATATTTCCATTAGAATATCAAGAGAAATTAATTAAGTTATTACGATATGCTTCTAAAAATATGAATAGCATACATACAAAAAGCCTTTCTAAGTCAGTTTTCTCGGACTGCAGTGTAGATCATTTAATTTATTGGCATGCTATAAGCAAACTATTACTGACTGATAAAGGAACCTGGCGTAAACAGTTTGATAAAAGAAACGGTTTTCCAGCAAATGGAAAGAAAGAAAAGACGGAAATAAAAAATCTAGTTGAAAAATTACAACAAATAGAATTACTGGAAAAGAGACTTGGAAAAATTAATGATTTACCAACAAATGACTCTTTGCATGCTGGTTGGGGACTCATTGATCTTGCTAAAGAATTACTTAAGATAGCAGCTGCTCAATTAGAAATAATTTTTTCAGAGCATAATTTAATCGATTTTACTGGCGTATCACAACATGCAGTAAGCACACTTGGTGAGGATGATAACCCGACAAATCTAGCCTTAACATTAGACTATCAAATTAAACATCTCTTAGTTGATGAGGTTCAGGATGTATCAGAATCACAGTATGAATTACTTCGTCGGTTAACATGCGAATGGTCAGCAGATGATTCTCGAACACTTTTTTTAGTTGGTGATCCGCAACAGGCTATTTACCGTTTTCGAGGTGCAGAGGTTAGGTTTTTTCTAGAAATATTTAAAGATAAACGTTTAGGCAATATTCCTCTTGAACCTTTAGAAATTAATAAAAACTTCAGAGCAAGCTCAGGTCTTGTAAATTGGGTTAATGAAATATTTTCAATAATTTTTTCTGAGGAGAATATTATAGAGGGCTCTGTTTCATTTATGCAATCCAAACCAATTAAACCCCAACTTCAAAATAGTGTAAATTATTATTCAATAAATAATCATAGAGATGAAGCAAGGAAGATTATTGAAATTATAAAAAAAATAAAAAAGGTTAAATCAGAAAAAGAAACTATAGCTATTCTTGCAAGAAATCGTTCTCACTTAGTTGATATATTACCAGCCTTGCAATTTGAAAAAATAACCTTTGATGCAATTGATATTGATGAACTTAGCGATGAACCTATTATTGAAGATTTATTTTCTTTAACAAGAGCTTTTCTTTTTCATGCTGATCGCTCTAGCTGGCTAGCATGTCTTCGTGCACCGTGGTGTGGATTGACAATGAATTCGATGTGTATTTTGTTTGAAGAGAATAAAAAGAAAACAATTTGGGAGTGCATTAATAATGATGAAATTATTAGTCAATTAGAAAAAAATGAACTTCAACGTTTAGAAAGATTCAAGTTGAACATGAAAATAGCAATTGATCAATATGGTAAACCAATAAGAGATATTTTAGAGGCATTTTGGTATAGATTAGGTGGCCCATCTACATTGAAGAATAAAAATGAACTTCGTTATGTGAAAGATTATTTTTCATTACTTGATGAGGTTAGTATGGGAGGCACGGTAGTTGATTGTCAGGTATTAAAAAGGCGACTCAAAGCACTTCATACTGAGTTTAAAAGTAGCTTGGAGGAAAATACGGATTCAGTAAAGGTAATGACAATGCATAAAGCAAAAGGTCTAGAGTTTGATTATGTTATTTTGCCAGGGCTGAATCGTAAATCTGGTAGTTCCGAATCTCCTCTATTAACTACTTACTCTGGTTCATCATTAGTAGCCGTTAAGCCCAATCTAAAAGAAGAAAAAACAATATATCATTTTATTAGCAGCATAAAAAAAAGAGAAGAATACAATGAACAAAAAAGAATATTATATGTTGCTGTTACTCGTGCAATGAAGCAATTACATTTAGTTTCCAGTAATGCAAATAAGAGCATTGCAGGGTCATCTTTTTCATATCTTTTTCCTGCTTGTGGAGATCATTTTATAAAAAATTTAGAAAAAAACGAACAAGATATTGCAATAAATTCCGATATACCAGAGCAAAAAATAAGACGCTTAAAAGATAATTGGAAACTACCAGAAAATATTAAAACAAATTTTAATTGGCATCCACCAATTGAAAATCAAATTGAAGATAGTTCAAAATTCATAGAATTTGAATGGGCAGGAGAAACTATTAAAAATGTTGGCATCATCGTACATCGGATAATCCAAGAAATTGCCGAGAATGGATTGAATGGTTGGGATAGAGAACGTCTCATATCTGAGGAGGAAAACTTCAAAAGAATGCTGAAACAATACGGGGTTCCACTCGAAGATAGAGAAAAAGCTATGAAATACATTAATGATGCACTTACAAATTTTTTGAATGATGAACGTGGTAGATGGATTTTGTCTGATAAACATTTTGATCAACATAATGAATATGCTGTAACCGGAGTTATCAATGATAAACTAGTTAATGGAATTTTGGATAGAACTTTTTTAGATGAGAATAAAACTCGTTGGGTGATTGATTATAAAATAAGTCGACATGAGGGTGGTGACATCGATTGGTTTATTGATGAACAAAAGAAACGTTACCAACCAAAGCTTGAAGAATACGCAGCTTTAATGAAAGGTTTTGGAGATAATGAAATTAAACTTGGATTATATTTTCCATTATTAAATGGTTGGCGTGAGTGGAAATATCAATAGGTCTTAATTTGCTGCCGTAGTATCAGAGACAAGACCCTTCACTGCATCATTTATTGCATTTCCATAGGCGGTACCTAAGTCAGAATAATCTTCGTCATCCATGATAGCCATATAACCTATTGCGTAACCCGATTTTAATAAGCCCATGCCATCTTGACTTCCATCTCCCATCATCATTTCCATTGTTGATCTTTTTTTATCAC
>CAJWRJ010000002.1 GCA_913046215.1 uncultured Legionellales bacterium
GCCGGTCACGCCTGGGTCTATATTCAGTATGCTAGAGACAAAACATTTTTCGATCTGGAAAAAAACGCAAAAGAAAATCAACTAGGGCTCTGGGCGTTACCGGAAGGTGAACGTATCGCGCCCTGGCAGTGGCGTAGTGGAAAAAGAAGTATGGAAAAAGAATCTAATCTCTCATTTCAATGCGAAACTAAAACCACTTGTCGGCAGATGCAAAGTTGTGCCGAAGCGAAATACTATCTAGTAAACTGTGGGTTGATGCGGCTTGATGGGGATAAGGATGGTATCCCGTGTGAGTCACTTTGTCGTTGAGATTATAGCTATTCGGTAATCAGTTGTAGAAGGTCAGGGCCTGTAGTAATAATCTCACTCACTACATCAATGAACTGAACCGAGAAATAAACAGGCATATTATTATTTGCATAAGTCATCACCCACTCATCATCTAAAATAGTCGCAACAAGTTGTTCTCCACGGTTCAGTTGTGTCACCACCTCAGCATCCGTACTCGGAGCAGCACGGACATTTAGATTGTTAGTGGTGACCTCAGCAATGCAAATCGTCTGCGCATTCACCGAGCCCGAATAGATAAGAATATTCAAAAGCAGTAAACAAAAAAGGCCATGTATTGAATTACGCATGATGTTCTAGACAACCCTAATATTTAAGTGAATTTTTGTTCATCAAAGAGATCAATATTACAGTGCTATGACGATGAAAATCAACGCATTATTTCTAAGACAAACCCCTGAATATGATAGGTGATTAGGACAATTCTTGTTATAATAATATATATGTATAACGGGCATAAAAGAGCCACGTATTAATGCTATCAAACTACTTTCCGATCCTGATTTTTGGCGCAATGGTTCTGCTGATGGGAACTTTTCTCGTAGCAATCGGACTTATTCTAGGGAAGATCATGGGCCACGCCCGTCCTGATAAAGCAAAGCAGTCACCCTACGAATGTGGATTTGAAGCCTTCGAGGATGCCAGAATAAAATTTGATGTTCGTTACTATCTAGTTGCGATTTTATTCATTATTTTTGATCTTGAAATTGCCTTTCTCTTTCCCTGGGCGGTCGCACTTAAGGAGATTGGCATGGCAGGCTTCTGGGCGATGATGATATTTCTGGGTGTACTGGTTATAGGTTTCATTTATGAGTGGAAAAAAGGAGCGCTTGACTGGGAGTAGGATATGGCAGCCGCAATAGAGAAAATACACGAACCCGGCATTGTCACAACCAGTGTTGATAATTTAGTTAACTGGGCGAGAACAGGTTCGATGTGGCCAATGACATTTGGTTTGGCTTGCTGTGCGGTTGAGATGATGCACGCCGGGGCATCTCGCTATGATCTGGATCGCTTTGGCGTCATTTTTCGCCCAAGCCCAAGGCAGTCAGACGTCATGATTGTTGCCGGCACACTAGTTAATAAAATGGCACCAGCTTTGAGACGGGTTTATGACCAAATGTCAGAGCCTCGTTGGGTAATTTCGATGGGGTCATGTGCGAATGGTGGCGGGTATTATCATTACTCCTACGCCGTAGTCAGAGGATGCGACCGTGTCGTTCCGGTTGATGTTTATGTTCCAGGCTGTCCACCAACTGCTGAGGCATTATTATTTGGGATTATTCAACTACAAAAAAAAATACGACGAACAAACACTATTGCTAGGTAAAACTTAAAACTTAAAATTTAAATAAATAATACTGGCTGTTTAATGAATGACCGATACCACGAGTCTAACAAAAAAACTTACCGAGTATTTTAACGATACAATAAGCGGTTATCATGTTGATCGCGAGCAGATTACTCTGGTTGCATCACCCCCCAATTTACTAAAAATTTGTCAGGCTCTTCGTGACGAAGAGGATTTTTTATTTTCACAACTAATGGATTTGTGTGGTGTTGACTATTCTGCCTATGGTCAGGTTGATTGGGCAACTCGAAAAACGACCGCTACAGGCTATAGTCGCGGTCGTAATCAATCACAAACCGAGATGGATGCAGATAAACGTTTTGCCGTGGTTTATCACCTGCTATCGATCAAACATAATCATCGGCTACGTGTTCGTTGCTATCTTTCAGATGAAAACCCGCTCATACCTTCGGTTACGGAAATATGGAGTTCCGCCAATTGGTATGAGCGCGAAGCGTTCGACATGTTTGGTATTTTATTTGAGGGTCATCCAGATCTAAGACGGCTACTTACGGATTATGGATTTATCGGACACCCCTTTCGTAAAGACTTTCCACTAGAAGGTAAGGTTGAGGTACGTTATGACCCCGAGCAGAAGCGAGTCGTTTATCAACCAGTGACAATTACCAATCGTGTTTTAGTGCCGCGCGTGATACGGGATGATAATCGCTATATTGAAGATGAGGAATTACCCGATGCCTGAGATTCGTAATATGACAATGAATTTTGGTCCGCAACACCCAGCTGCACATGGAGTGCTTCGTCTGATTCTTGAAATGGATGGTGAGGTAATTCAACGTGTCGATCCTCACATTGGTTTATTACACCGTGGCACGGAAAAATTAGCTGAGAGCAAACCGTTTAATCAGAGCATCGGTTATATGGATCGACTTGATTACGTTTCGATGATGTGTAACGAGCATGCCTATGTGATGGCAATTGAAAAATTATTGGGTATCACGGCACCACTGCGCGCACAATACATTCGTGTTATGTATGCGGAGATCACCCGGATCTTAAATCATTTAATGTGGTTGGGTGCGCATGGTTTAGATATTGGTGCTATGACAATTTTTCTTTATTGTTTTAGAGAACGGGAAGATCTTATGGATTGTTATGAGGCGGTATCGGGTACAAGAATGCATGCAACCTATTTCCGTCCAGGCGGCGTGTATCGTGATCTACCCGAGACCATGGCAACCTATAAACCATCAAAGTGGCATAGCGAAGATGAGGTGAAAAGATTAAATAGTAACCGTGAGGGATCTTTACTTGATTTTATTGAGTCATTCACTGAGCGTTTCCCTGGTTGTATTGATGAGTATGAAACACTGCTAACAGATAATCGTATTTGGAAACAGCGCACCGTAGGTATTGGCGTGGTTTCAAAGGATCGTGCGCTACAATTAGGTTTTACCGGTCCCATGTTGAGAGGTTCGGGAGTTGAGTGGGATTTGAGAAAAAAACAACCCTATGAGGTTTATCATGAAATGGATTTTGATATTCCAGTTGGTACACATGGCGATTGCTATGATCGCTATTTAGTGCGCGTAGAGGAAATGCGCCAATCAAATCGAATTATCAAGCAATGTGTTGATTGGCTCAAAAAGAATCCGGGTCCGGTAATTCTAGATGATCATAAATTGAATCCACCGACACGCGAAGAGATGAAAGATGATATGGAGTCATTGATTCATCATTTTAAGTTATTTACTGAGGGTTATTGTGTGCCCGAAGGTGAAGTGTATGTTCCTGTTGAACATCCAAAAGGTGAATTTGGTATTTATTTAATATCAGATGGCGCGAATAAACCTTATAGAGTAAAAATTCGTGCTCCAGGTTTTGCACACTTAGCTTCCATGCATGAAATGGTAAAGGGTCATATGTTGGCAGATGTGGTAGCGGTTATTGGTACACAAGATATTGTTTTTGGTGAGATAGATAGGTAAATCATAATGGCCGAAACAATACTCTCAAAAAAAACCTGCAAAGAAATTGATTTATGGTTAAAAAAATACCCAAAAGATCAAAAACAGTCTGCCGTTCTAGCTGCGTTACGTGAAGTTCAACACGAAAACAAAGGTTATCTTACAACTGAACTTATGGATGCAGTCGCAGATTATTTGGGTATGTCTAAAATTGCGGTGTATGAAGTCGCCTCATTCTATTCAATGTTTGAAACTAAGCCTGTCGGTAGAAATAGTGTATCGGTCTGCACGAATATCTCGTGCATGTTAATGGGAAGCGACGAAATCGTTAAACATGTTGAGAATAAACTCGGCATAAAAACGGGTGAATCCACAAAAGATGGGAAATTCTTTTTAAAGTGCGAGGAAGAGTGTCTTGCTGCATGTTGTGGCGGACCAATGATGATGATTAATCATAAATACTATGAAAATTTAACTCTAAATAAGGTCGATGAGATCTTAGATAATTTGGATTAAAGATAATGGAAATGAACAATGTTTGCTATTCCACGTTAAAGTTCAAAGAGCCCTGGACTTTTAAGAATTATTTGAAAGTCGGTGGCTATAAAGCCTGGAAAAAAATAATTAACAAAAAAATAAAACCCGAGGAAATTCTAGAGGAACTTAAAACATCAGGCTTGCGCGGTCGCGGCGGTGCGGGGTTTCCAACTGGTTTAAAATGGAGTTTCGCACCAAGGAATGTTCCTGGTCAGAAATATATTGTTTGTAATTCTGATGAAAGCGAACCTGGAACCTGCAAAGATAGAGATATATTACGCTATAACCCACATGCAGTAGTCGAGGGAATTGCAATCGCTTGCTATGCAACAGGCGCAACTATTGGGTATAACTATATACGCGGTGAATTTCTGGATGAACCCTATACGCGTTTTGATAACGCACTGAAAGAGGCGTATGACGAGGGCTTTTTGGGTAAAACGATCTTAGGTAGTGATATTGATGTAGACATCTTTACCTCCCTCGGTGCAGGCGCATATATTTGTGGTGAGGAGACCGCGTTATTAGAATCACTCGAGGGGAAGAAAGGATTACCAAGATTTAAACCACCATTTCCTGCAAACTTCGGTTTGTATGGTCGTCCCACCACTATCAATAACACTGAAAGTTTTGCCTCAGCTCCCAGCATCATCCGCGAGGGCGGAGTCTGGTTTGCAAATCAAGGGGTTCCAAATAGTGGCGGTACAAAATGTTTTTCTGTAAGCGGACATGTGAACAAGCCTGGTAATTTTGAAATACCGCTCGGTATACCCTTTAAAGATCTTTTAGAAATGGCCGGCGGAGTTCGTGATGGTAATCAATTGAAGGCGGTAATTCCAGGCGGCTGTTCAATGCCAGTATTACCTGGCGAGATCATGCTTGAAACAAGAATGGATTACGATTCAATTGCAAAAGCAGGTTCAATGTTAGGTTCAGGCGCGGTTATTGTAATGGATGAAACCACTTGCATGGTTAAAGCCTTAGAACGTTTATCACGTTTCTATCATATGGAGTCATGCGGTCAATGCACACCCTGTCGAGAGGGGACTGGTTGGCTGCATCGGATGTTGCAAAGAATTACTGCTGGGGAGGGTATGCAAGGCGATTTAGACAAACTAGATGATGTGGCCAGTAAAATTGAAGGACGTACTATTTGTGCTTTTGGTGATGCTGCTGCGTGGCCGGTTAGAAGTTTTATTAAACACTTTCGTGATGAGTTTCAGTACTACATTGATAACAAAAAAAGTTTTGTTGATGGAGTAGAGAGTAAGGTAGCTTAAAATGGATGATAAAAAAATTAATATAACTGTTGATGGTCGCGAAATTAGTGCGGATAAAGGGCAGATGTTAATCGAAGTTACCGACAAAAATGATATTTATATTCCCCGTTTTTGTTATCACAAAAAACTTACTGTCGCTGCTAATTGCAGGATGTGTCTAGTTGATGTTGAAAAAGCCCCCAAACCATTACCCGCATGTTCAACTCCTGTTATGGACGGAATGGTGGTTAGAACTCAATCAAAGTTAGCAATTGATGCACAAAAATCAGTAATGGAGTTTTTATTGATTAACCATCCTTTAGATTGTCCGATATGCGATCAGGGTGGTGAGTGTGAACTTCAGGATTTAGCAATGGGTTATGGGAGTGATGTGTCTCGCTACCAAGAGAGAAAGCGTGTTGTCGTGGATAAGAATATAGGACCACTTATTCAAACTGATTTAACACGATGTATCCACTGTACACGCTGCGTGCGATTTGGTGAGGAGATTGCTGGTTTAAGAGAGTTAGGTGCAACCGGCCGTGGCGAAAATATGGAGATTGGAACATATATAGAGAAGAGTGTGACGTCAGAGCTGTCTGGCAATGTTATCGATCTTTGTCCGGTTGGAGCTCTCACATCAAAACCATTTCGTTATTCAGCAAGAACATGGGAGCTTGTTCAACGCAATACAGTCGCCCCACATGATTCGGTTGGATCAAATATTCATCTTCATGTTAAAGGAGATACTGTAAAGCGCGTTGTGCCCGCTGAAAACGAGGCAATTAATGAAACATGGATTTCTGATCGAGATAGATTTAGTTATGAGGCAATCAATTGTGATGATAGATTACATTACCCTATGGTTAAAGTGGACGGTGTTTGGCAGCAGGTTGAGTGGCAAGAAGCATTAGACTTTATTCAAAAGGAGTTAGGCGCAATAATTGATGATGATCCATCTCAATTAGGTGCGCTTGTCTCACCGAGTTTAACATTAGAGGAATTATATTTATCCCAAAAACTACTTCGAGGATTAGGTTCAAATAATATTGATTGCAGATTAAAACAAATCGATTTTTCTGAACAAGTCTCTACACCTCTTTTTCCATGGTTAGGACAATCAATAGTAGATTTTGAAGAAAATCAAGCGGTGTTCCTAATAGGTAGTAATGTCCGTAAGGACCAACCTATAATTAATCATCGTCTTCGAAAAGCTGTAGTTAATGGTGCTTCAGTGATGGTATTGAATCCAGTCGATTATGATTTTAATTTTTCATTGCACTGTAAATCTATAGTTGCACCGAATGATATGGTAAGCGAACTTGCTTCAGTCTTGAGAGCAGCTGTTAAATTAAGTAATAAAAATATTGATTCATCAATTAAGAAACTAATAACCGGAGTTTCGATTGGTGAAACACATAAGGAAATTGCACAGCAACTATTCAATTCTGAAAATACAATTATCCTATTGGGTAACCTATCAACAACACATCCTCAATTTACCCTGTTAAGAACGCTAGCGGGCGTAATTAGTAAGTTGACGAGATCAAAGTTGGGTTATTTATCTGAATCAGTTAATACCTCAGGTGGTTGGTTAGCCGGCGCGTTACCACACAGACTAGCCGGCGGTGCTGACTGTTCTAAAATTGGTTTAAATAGTTCAGAAATAATAGCGAAGAAACTCAAAGCTTATTTATTAGTTAGTGTTGAACCTGAGCTAGATTGTTGGGATACGAATGCAGCACATCAAGCAATGAAAAACGCTGATTTAGTAATTATGTTTAGTGCATTTCAAAGTAAATCAGTTAAAGATTATGCGAATGTTTTATTACCAATCGCGACTTATGCTGAAAATTCAGGCGCCTATATTAATAATGAGGGTGTTACTCAACGTTTTAGCAATGCAGTTCCACCACAATGTGAGGCATTACCTGCATGGAAAGCGCTAAAGAATACTGCAAATTGTTTGGGTGTTGACGGCTTTAATTATGAGAGCTCTGATGTAATCTATGATGAAGTGATTAATATTATAGATGAAATCAAACGTGATAATTATCAAGATTGGTCAACAAATGTTACTAGCCTACCTAAAGTTAGAGGCTTACAGCGAATTACAGAAACACCAATGAATATGATTGATCCACTAACAAGGCGAGCGACATCATTACAAAATACACGCGATGTTTCAGATGGTTCAATTCACATTAATACAAGTCTCGCAAATAAGAATAAATTGTCAGAAGTTGATATGGCATTAGTTTATCAAGCTGAAAAAGAAGTCCAGATGACTGTTGAGATCGATGATAGGGTGCCAGATAATTGTGTTTTAATTCAATCATCACATCCAAGCCAGATCGAGTTAGGTGGCGCTTTTGGTTCGATTAAAATAAAAAGGTCTAAGGCGTGATTGAAACCATATACAATATAATTAGCCAATACATATTGTTGCCATTAACAATTGCTGTCTTTCCTGTTGATTATCAAACTGAGGCGATGTTATTTTTTCAGACAACAATAAAAATATTAGCAATCGTTGTTCCTGTTATGATTGCCGTTGCTTACTTTACATATGCTGAACGAAAAGTAATTGGTTTTATTCAAGGTAGAATAGGCCCAAATCGAGTTGGTTTATTTGGTTTTCGTTTATGGGGATTAGGGCAACCCATAGCGGATGCGGTTAAATTGATCGCAAAAGAGATTATAATTCCATTAAATGCAAATCGTTCACTATTTATTATAGCACCGATACTTTCACTTGCTCCGGCACTAGCTGCATGGGCGGTTATTCCTTTCGATGACACAAAAGTTTTGGCTAATATAAACGCAGGTTTATTATATGTTTTAGCGCTAACATCTTTAGCAGTGTATGGTGTAATTATCGCAGGATGGGCATCAAATTCTAAATATGCTTTTTTAGGTGCGATACGTTCAGCAGCACAAATAGTTGCTTATGAGATTGCAATGGGTTTTGCATTAGTTGGGGTGTTGATTGCTGCAGGTAGTTTGAATTTAGGAGAGATCGTAAATGCACAATCAGGAAGTGTAATTCATTGGTTTTGGTTGCCACTCTTACCTTTATTTGTTATTTATTTTATATCAGGTGTCGCCGAAACTAATCGTGCACCATTTGATGTTGCTGAAGGTGAGTCTGAGCTTGTTGCTGGGTTTCATGTAGAGTATAGCGGCATGGCTTTTTCAGTATTTTTTATGGCTGAATATGCAAATATGATTTTGATTGCTGTGTTATCAGCGTTATTGTTTTTTGGTGGTTGGTTGTCGCCATTTCAAGGTATTATTTTTCTTGAGGATATTTTTAGTTGGGTACCAGGTATGTTTTGGTTGCTAGCAAAAACTTCTATTTTTATGTTCTTATTTTTATGGTTTCGTGCGACATTTCCACGTTACCGTTACGATCAAATAATGCGTCTTGGTTGGAAAGTGTTTATTCCAATAACAATTGTTTGGTTAGTAGTTATTTCTAGTTTAGTAGTTATAGATCTTCCACCTTGGTTTAGTTGAGATTTAAAATGAAAAAAATTATTAATAGAGTTAAATATTACCTAAATAGTCTTTTTTTATTAGAGCTAATGAAAGGATTATATCTTACTGGTAAATATATGTTTAAACGCAAATTGACTGTTCAGTATCCAGAAGAGAAAACACCACAGTCAAATAGATTTCGCGGTTTACATGCATTAAGGAGATATCCTAATGGCGAGGAACGCTGCATTGCTTGTAAATTATGTGAGGCTGTTTGTCCAGCAAATGCAATAACTATTGAATCAGAGCAACGTGAGGATGGAAGCCGTAGAACAACACGTTATGATATCGATTTAACGAAATGTATTTTTTGTGGATTTTGTGAAGAGTCATGTCCAGTTGACTCCATCGTTGAAACCAGAATATTTGAATATCATGGTGAAGAGAGAGGCGATTTATTGATGACTAAATCAAAACTTTTAGAAATAGGTGATAAGTACGAGAAGGAAATCGCAGCTGATCGTCAGGAAGACGCTAAATTTCGTTAATTATGACCCAAATAATATTCTATTTTTTTAGCGCGATATTACTTTTTTCGGCAACTATGGTTGTAGCAATAAAAAATCCGATTCATGCAGCATTATTTCTTGTACTCTCTTTTTTTTCTACCGCAGCTATTTGGCTGCTTCTTAATGCAGAATTTTTAGCTATTGCACTTGTACTAGTTTACGTAGGAGCAGTGATGGTACTTTTCTTATTCGTTATTATGATGCTAGATATTAACGTTGCAACATTGAGACAGGGATTTGCACGTTATTTTCCACTAGGGATTATAATCGCATTCTTTATGGTAGTTGCAATGGGTTTGATTGTCAGCTCAGATTATTTTCTTTCAGATATATATTCTCAGGGAAGTATCTCAACAATACAAAGTAATACTAAACTACTTGGATTAGCAATATATCAAGATTATTTATATCACTTCGAAATTGCTGGCGCAATTCTACTTGTTGCTATTATAGCTGCAATTTCATTATGTCTAAATAAATCAAAGATTACTAAATCAACACAACCTGATGTTCAGGTGCTGGCCAAAAAGGATGATAGATTGCGTGTTGTAAAAATGAAGTCAGAAGAGAAGGAAGACTAAAATGATTACTTTACCCGAAGTATTATCACTTGGAACACTTCTTTTTTGTATTAGTGTTGCTGGTATTTTTCTAAACAGAAAAAATATAATCATACTGTTGATGTGTATTGAATTAATGTTGTTATCAGTTAATATTAATTTTATCGCATTTTCTTATTTTCTTGGCGATATTCACGGCCAAGTTTTTGTTTTTTTTATTTTAACTGTAGCCGCGGCAGAGTCTGCAATTGGACTTGCTATTTTAGTCGTAATGTTTCGTAGCCGAGACACTATAAATGTTTCCGAACTTGATAGTATGAAGGGGTAGCATATGAGTGGTTATATGGAAACCTTCTACCTAATTATTGTTCTAGCACCGCTTTTTGCCTCATTAATCGCAGGGTTATTTGGAAACCTAGTTGGTAGACATGGCGCACACTGGGTAACAAATATTGGTGTTGGAATATCTACTGTGCTCTCATTATTGGTATATAAGCATCATATTATCGATGGTGCTGCAGATTATAATCAATCAATTTATGTTTGGCTGACAAGTGGCGGTATTGATTTTCAAATCGGTTTTTTGATTGACAAACTGTCAGCTACGATGATGGTCGTCGTAAGTTTTGTATCATGGATGATTCATATTTATACCATTGGTTATATGCAAAATGATCCAGGTTACCAGCGTTTTTTTAGTTATATTTCCTTGTTTACGTTCGCAATGTTGATGTTAGTAATGTCAAATAATTTCTTACAATTGTTTTTTGGCTGGGAGGCAGTCGGATTAGTCTCATATTTACTTATTGGGTTTTGGTATAAAAAAGAGAGTGCTATTTTTGCAAATTTAAAGGCATTTTTAGTTAATAGGATAGGAGATTTTGGTTTTCTTTTAGGGATAGCTGCTGTACTCATGTATTTCGATACTCTTGATTATGTAGAGGTTTTTAAAAACGTTGAGCAGCATGCTGATACAACGATAACAATTATTAATGGTGAGCCGTGGTCTTTAATGACCGTTATTTGTATAAGTTTGTTTATCGGTGCAATGGGTAAATCAGCACAGGTTCCACTACATGTATGGTTGCCAGATTCAATGGAGGGTCCAACCCCAATATCAGCACTAATCCATGCAGCAACAATGGTTACAGCAGGAATATTTATGGTATCAAGAATGTCACCATTATTTGAACTCTCTGCTACAGCATTAAATTTTATTTTAATAATTGGCGCAATTACTGCTTTATCTATGGGGATTCTTGGACTTGTTCAAAATGATATTAAACGTGTTGTCGCCTATTCAACACTATCACAATTAGGTTATATGACTGTGGCTCTCGGCGCATCTGCATATGCGGCAGCAATGTTTCATCTTGTAACGCATGCTTTTTTTAAAGCACTTTTATTTTTAGCAGCGGGATCTGTCATTATTGTTATGCATCATGAGCAGGATATGAGAAAAATGGGAGGACTTTTTAAATATATGCCAATAACTTGTTTCACTTGTTTTATTGGTTCTCTGGCTTTAATTGGTTTTCCCGGGACATCTGGCTTCTTTTCAAAGGATATTATTATTGAGGCTGTTCACTATTCATCCTTACCAGCATCTAGTTTTGCCTATTATTCAGTTCTATTAGGTGTTTTTATTACTGCTCTATATAGTTTTCGCCTCTTTTTCATGACTTTTTTCGGAAAAGAAAACATGAGTCGGGAGAAATGGGAAAAATTACACGAGGCGCCAGCCGTTGTTACTACGCCACTGTTAGTTCTAGCTATACCATCACTTATACTCGGTTTTTTCTTAATTGATCCAGTATTAAGTGGTAATTATTTCGGTAGCGCAATATATGTCTCGTCAGAAAACAATGCTTTATCAATTATTGGAGCAGAATATAAAGGAATATTTTCTTTCATAACCCATGCTTTTTTACATCCACCTGTCTATCTTTCTTTTGCAGGATTGTTCGTCGCTTGGTTATGTTACATTAAGTTTCCTAATCTTCCAGGAATGATAGTCGGACATATAGGTTTCATTTACCGACTGCTTGTTAATAAATATGGATTTGATGATTTTAATCAAGTTTTCTTTGCTGGCGGAGTAAGAAAAATTGGTCATTTATTATCTCATTATGGTGATGCTAAATTAATTGATGGTCTTTTAGTTAATGGCTCAGCTAAAAGTATTCGCATTTTTTCCAGTTTTATTCGCCATATGCAATCAGGTTATCTCTATCACTATGCGTTCTCCATTATTATAGGGTTGCTTCTTCTGATTGCTATTTTTGTGCATGGAGTTTTCTATTAATTAAAATGATTTTAGATAACATACCAATATTAAGCATATTAATATGGATGCCAATTTTAGGTGGTATTTGGTCACTTATTATTGGTGATCAGCAAGAGAAGGTAGTAAAACATTTTTCTCTTCTAATAAGCTTAGCTACCTTTTTATTTTCAATTATTCTTTATTATCAATTCGATAATAATTTTTTAGGAATGCAATTTATTGAAGAGTTTTATTGGATTGAATCATTTTCTATAAAATATCATCTTGGTGTTGATGGTATTGCACTGCCATTAATAATGCTCACAAGTTTCACTACGGTCATTGTGGTATTAGCAGCCTGGGAAGTTATAGATGAATATATATCTTTTTACATGTGCGCTTTTCTTATTTTGACTGGATTAATGAATGGTGTTTTTGCTGCATTAGATAGTATTTTATTTTATGTATTCTGGGAGGCCATGCTTATCCCCATGTTTTTGATTATTGGAATTTGGGGTGGACCAAATCGTGTTTATGCCACCATTAAATTTTTCCTTTATACTTTTTTGGGATCAGTATTTATGTTAGTAGCACTTCTTTATTTATATTCTATTAGTGGAAGTTTCAATATTGAAGATATGCAGCAAACATCACTTGGATTAACAGCACAAAAACTCATATTTATTGCTTTTTTCTTAGCGTTTGCAGTCAAGATTCCGATGTGGCCTATTCATACATGGTTGCCAGATGCACATGTTGAGGCACCAACTGGAGGATCTGTTGTACTAGCGGCAATAATGTTAAAAATGGGTGGTTACGGCTTTCTTCGATTTAGTCTTCCTATTGCTCCCGATGCAAGTTTTTTCTTTGCCACTCCAATGATTTTGTTATCTTTGATTGCGATTGTATATATTGGTTTTGTTGCTTTGGTTCAGGAGGATATGAAAAAATTAATTGCATATTCATCAATTTCACATATGGGTTTTGTAACACTAGGTTTTTTTATTCCATTTGGTATTTTTGCGTCAACTAATTCATTATCTGGTGCAGTAATGGGTATAGAGGGCGCATTGATGCAAATGATATCTCACGGATTTATCTCTGCAGCAATGTTTTTATGTGTCGGTATGATGTATGACAGGCTGCATAGCCGTATGATTAAAGATTATGGTGGCGTTATAAACAGCATGCCTTATTTTGCTGCTTTTATGATGTTATTTGCTATGGCAAATTCAGGCTTACCAGGCACCTCAGGATTTGTTGGAGAATTCCTAGTAATACTAAGTAGTTTTAAATTAAATTTTTGGATTGCATTTACGGCAGGACTTACACTTATTTTGGGTGCTGCTTATACATTATGGATGTATAAGCGAGTTATATTTGGTGAAGCTATTAAGGAAGAGGTTTCTGATTTAAAAGATATTGATGCAAGAGAGAGTTTAATCCTTTTTTTATTAGCAGTTGTTGTGTTGTTATTTGGTATTTGGCCTGCACCTCTATTTGATCTTATGCATGTATCAATTCAACAGCTTGTAGAGCAAATTACTCAATCAAAGATATTATAAATTATAGACTATGAGAACAGATTTAATAATTTTGATGCCAGAAATTACTTTGCTTGTGATGACTTGTGTTGTGTTGCTCGTCGACGCATTCAGCGAAGACAAATTTCGTAAAATAACATATTGGATAACGCAATTGAGTTTATTGTTAACTATTTGCATGGTTTTTTATTATAGCCCCGATTATTCATATCTTGCGTTTAATGGAGCGTTTATTACAGACACAATGAGCGTGATACTTAAGATCGTTATCTGCGGTATAAGTATTATTGTTTTCTTTTACTCATATGAATATCTAAAAGAGAGTGAATTATTAAAGGGTGAGTACTTTGTGCTCGGTTTATTTGCTGTTCTTGGCATGATGATTATGTCTTCAGCATACCACTTACTCTCTGTTTATCTTGGTATCGAGCTACTTTCACTTTCACTTTATGCGATGGTTGCAATGCATCGTAAATCAAAATATTCAACTGAGGCTGCAATTAAATATTTTGTTTTGGGAGCATTAGCATCTGGTATGTTGTTGTATGGTATATCTATGATTTATGGTGTAACTGGTTCATTGCAATTAACAAATATCGCTGATGCAATAAATAATTCAGCTATTGAAAAAATATATCTAGTTTATGGAATGATATTTATTATTGTTGGGATTGCTTTCAAGTTAGGTGCGGCTCCTTTTCATATGTGGCTTCCTGATGTTTATCAAGGCGCGCCTACTTCAGTTACACTGTTTATCAGTAGTGCTCCTAAAATTGCAGCTTTTGCAATTACTGTTCGTGTGCTTGTCGATGGACTTTTTCCACTTATTGATGATTGGCAATCTATCTTAAGTTTGTTGGCGATACTATCAATGGCTATTGGTAACATTATTGCAATTGCACAAGAAAATATAAAACGTATGTTAGCTTACTCTACCATAGCCCATGTTGGTTATTTATTTCTTGGTTTAATCGCAGGCACTCCATCTGGATTTGCAGGTTCTATGTTTTATGTTATTAGTTATTCATTGATGACAATAGGTGCTTTTGGAATGATAATTTTATTAGGTCGTTTTGATTTAGAAGCAGAGAAAATTGAAGATTTTAAGGGCTTAATAGTAAGAAACAGTTGGTTCGCCCTTATTATGCTATTCTTAATGTTTTCAATGGCTGGTGTCCCTCCATTTCTTGGCTTCTGGTCAAAATGGTTTGTAATAAAAGAGCTAGTTGATTCAGGATTTTTTGTATTAGCTGTAGCAGCAGTGTTTTTCTCAATTATAGGCGCTTATTACTATCTCAGGATTGTTAAGATTATGTGTTTTGATAAACCTGATACCATGCGTGCGATTAAGGCGTCACAACAAATGCGAACAGTTTTAACAATTAATGGTCTTTTAATATTGATTATTGGTCTATCACCTAATACATTAATGAATCTTTGTTTATCTGCATTTTAAACTAACCGTTCTCTTTATTTCCCAATATTTGTCCTACATTTATTAAAGTATCATTTTTTATATCTCTTCCCCATAATACTTTGTCTTTTTGAAATAATAGTATAACAGTTGATCCCATATTAAAGTGACCAAATTCTTCACCTTGATTTAATTTGATTGACTCTCTTAGATATTCATTCATTAATATTTTATCTTTATTAGTTGATTTAATTTCACCTGCCCAAACTGTTTCCATGCTACCAACAAATATTGCTCCAATCATAATTTGAGCCATTAGACCTAATTTTGTCTCAAAAATTGATATAAGACGCTCATTGCGTGAAAATAATCTTTTAACATTTTCAACACTTGATTTATTTACAGGATATAAATTACCAGGCACATATATTGATTTAATGAGGCGACCTGTAATTGGCATATGAATGCGATGATAATCACGTGGAGATAGGTAAAGAGTCACAAAAGACCCATTTTTAAATTCATAAGCTAGATCTTTTTCAGCACCAAGAAGTCCATCTAGGCTATATTTATAATTTTTAGCTTGTATTAAATCATTATTATCAATATCACCTATTTGACTAATTTGGCCATCCACAGGAGAAAGTATGAATCTACTATCTAGAGTCCACTTTCGTACATTTTTTTTTAAATTTCTTGTGAAGAAATCATTAAAAGATTCATAATCCTGAATATTTTCATATTCAGCCTCATCCATATCAACATTATAGATTTTTATAAAAATATTAATTATAAAGTTTTTAAAAAGTTTTAATTTAATACGAGATAGATGATAAATAAGTTTTGATAATCCATGCTTCGGTAGGAAACGAAGAAATGTAAATTTTATATAATTCAGCATATAACTAAATAGTAAATATAATTTTAATGATGGTGAGACTTGTTATTAATATCTCTTTTTTTGATTTTAGCTTCTAAGTAAATTTTACTTCCATCCGAAAAGGTAAATAATAATTCAGGAGCACTACCAATTATCATAGGTTTTTTAGGATTGAAAAGCATTAAATGATAATCACCTGGTAAAAATTCTACTGATGATTTTGGTGGAATTTCTAATGTAGAAAACCTTTCCATGCTGGCAATATCATCTTTAATAATCGTTTTATGAATTTCTATAGAGGAAAATAATAAGCTTGAAATATTATTTAGCGATATAGGTAATGTCGAATTATTTTTAAATGTAGCATATGCAACCAAGACAGATGCATTTTTGGGTGCTTCACTTATCCATAAATTAGTAATTTCAATTTTAGAGTGATCCTCAGCAGAAATATTATTGATATATGAAAAAAAGAATAGAATAAATAGTATGAAGCTAACTTTTTTCATCTATAAACCTTTTTATTTTTTTAAATTTTTTTATTATCTCTTCAGAATTATGAGGTGGTGAAAGTTTTGATACGAGACGCATTTTTGGATCTATAACAAAAATTGATGCAGAGTGATCGACAAGATAATTTCCTTTTTTATCATCATGATAAAATGCAACTCCAATTTGTTTTGTCAGACTATTTTTGATTTGAGGGCTGCCATTTAGACCAATAAATTGACTGTCAAAAAATGAAACGTAAGAATTAAGTTTTTCAGTATCATCACGTTCTGGATCGACTGTAACAAATATAACTTGTACGTTTTTATATTCATTTTTAATTCTTTTGTAAGTGTCTGCCATTACCGACATTGTAATAGGGCATATATCAGGACAGTTTGTGTAACCAAAGAATATAAAAGACCATTTTTCCTCTATTTGTTTTAATCCAAATAATTCACCATTATTATCTGTAGTGTTGAATTCTAATAATTGTTTCGGATTTGGCCAAAATAATCCCTCAGCTATATTATTTTGCTCAAGTTTTGTCTGTGATTGTTTCAATGAGATATAGAAGCCAGCGGAAGTTGCCAAAATAGCAAGAACTACCATTGATGGTATCATGAAATTACTATGACTAAGTTTCTTAAGCATTTTTTTATTATACTGGAGAATCCAACTATTGCCGACGAACCTATTTTTTTTCTATATAATAGCCATTTTTGACTAATTTTTGGTTATTCTAAAGCTATTAAATCAATAATGATAATTTTTACGAGGTTATTATAAATTAAAAAATGTCTTTTTTAAGCTCGTTCAATTATTGGGCGGTTATTATACTAATGATGATTGGATTTTACATCATAATTGCAAATAATAATCTCTTAAAAAAAATAATTGGTATCAATATTTTTCAGACATCAATTTTTATAATGTTTATTTCTATGGGCAAGGTAGTAGATGGAACAGCCCCAATATTAAATGAAATAAATACATTATATTCGAGTCCACTTCCCCATGTGTTGATACTAACCGCTATTGTGGTCGGTATATCTACTACAGCTCTTGGTCTTGCTATAATTATTAGAATTCATTCAGCTTTTGGCACTATTGATGACGACGTATTAAAGAAGGAAATGGAGTGATTAGCTCAAATTTACCCGCATTACAAGTAGTATTACCACTTCTTGCTGCACCACTTTGTATTATTTTACATAACCGTAAATTAACATGGATTTTAACTATAACAACTTGTATTACGTGTTTTGTTATTTCCTGTTCATTGCTGAATAGAGTATTAATTGAAAACACCATTACATACTCAATGGGCGGATGGCTTGCTCCTTGGGGAATTGAATATTACATTGATAAGCTAACAGCCTATATGCTTTTAATTATTAGCGCTGTTGCTACTCTTGTTTCAATTGGTGCTAAAGAGAGCATCGAAAACGAAATAGCTTCGGATCGGATATATTTATTTTATACTACTTTTTTACTTAATCTTACAGGTTTACTGGGAGTTATTATTACTGGTGATGCATTTAATCTTTTTGTATTCATTGAAATCGCATCATTGTCTTCATATGCAATAATTAGTTTAGGAAAAGACAAGCGAAGCCTTTATTCTGCTTTTAAATACTTAATTTTTGGAACTATTGGTGCAAGTTTCATATTAATTTCTGTTGGCTTGCTTTACGCTGTAACAGGCACGCTTAATATATCTGATTTATCTCAGCAATTAGCGCATACAGAAAATAGTGCTACGATAACAACTGCATTTGTATTTTTCATAATTGGCATTGGAATAAAAGCAGCAATTTTTCCTCTACATTTATGGTTACCAGATGCCTATACTCACTCACCATCAATCGTTTCAACATTTCTAGCTGGAACAACAACAAAAGTTTTTATATATGTACTAATAAGATTTATCTATTCTTTATATGGCTATGAATATAGTTTTTATTTAGAGTCATTTAATTACTTATTAATGATTGTTGCATGTGGAGCAATAGTCTATGGCTCAATTTTAGCTATAAAGCAAGATAGTATTAAAAGATTATTAGCCTATTCAAGTATTTCTCAAATTGGGTATATGATTTTGGGGCTTGCATTAATAACCGAGCTTGGACTTGCTGCATGCTTAACGAATATGTTTAATCATGCTTTTATAAAAACTGGTTTGTTTTTAGCAGTGGCAGTGATTATTTACTACTATCAATCTGATTCAATTAAACAGCTTTCAGGCATGGCTAAGACTTCGCCACTTATCTTTATATTATTTTTAATTTCTGGATTAAGCATTATTGGCGTCCCTCTTACATCTGGCTTTATCAGTAAATGGTATTTAATAAAGGCTTCCATTGATGCTGGTTACTGGTTTTTTGTTCTTGTAATTGTTTTTTCATCTGTATTAGCAATAATTTATATTGGACGAATTATTGAATCAGCTTATTTTAAATCAGAGGAAAATAGAATTTTAATTTATGATGAAAATAGAAAAACACCATATCTGCTATTTTTCTCATTATTAATCTTCACATTCATAAATATTTATTTTGGTATAGAGACAACACTTAATGTTGATATAGCAATGCAAATTTCAAGTGATCTAATTAATAAATGATATGAATAATCAATTACTTATTATTTCTTCATTATTTATACCAATATTTGGCATCATTTTTATTTTATTTTTTAAGAAGCATAGCAATTTGAGAGAAGTGTCTACATTAATTACCTCAGTTGCATTAATTTATTGTATTTATTCACTTCTACCTCAAGTTTTAGATGGGTTACGTCCTGAATTAGAATTATTAAGGATAACTAATAATCTGATACTTCATTTTCATGTTGAACCACTGGGGATGTTGTTTGCATGTATTGCCTCATTTCTATGGTTAATAAATTCTATTTATTCGATAGGTTATATGCGTGCAAATAACGAGAAAAATCAAACTCGTTTTTATGTATTTTTTGCTCTAGCAATAGCAAGTACTATAGGTATAGCTTTTTCAGCTAATTTATTTACATTATTTATTTTTTATGAATTTCTCACATTATCCACTTACCCACTAGTAACTCACAAAGGTAGCGAGAAGGTTAAGCGCGCAGGTCGTGTGTATCTTGGTGTTTTGCTTACAACATCAATATGTTTGTTTCTCCCTGCAATTATTTGGACCTATAGCTTAACTGGATCAATTGAATTTACTAATAATGGAATTTTCAATAGGAGTCATCAACCCCTAATAATCGTATCGTTATTATTAATATTTGCATATGGGATTGGAAAAGCAGCGCTTATGCCAATTCACTACTGGCTGCCATCTGCAATGGTCGCACCAACTCCAGTTAGCGCATTACTACATGCAGTTGCAGTTGTTAAGGCGGGCGTATTTAGTATTGTCAAGATTGTGATATATATTTTTAGCCCAACGCTATTATCCGAGGTTACTAGTGTTAATTTTTTACTTTATTTATCTGGCATAACAATTATTTTTGCGTCAATAATTGCATTACGCTCAGATAACTTAAAAAGGCGATTAGCGTATTCAACAATAAGTCAATTATCCTATGTTATATTAGCAACTGCATTACTAGCATCTATTTCTATTATGGGTGCTATCCTACACATACTTGCCCATGCATTTGGTAAAATTACATTATTTTTTGCAGCTGGCTCTATATATACTGCTACAAAGAAAACGGAGGTAAGTCAATTGAATGGAATTGGCAGAGCAATGCCATGGACCATGTTGGCATTTGCTGTGGGTAGCCTGTCTATGATTGGCATTCCTCCAACTGCTGGTTTTTTGAGTAAGTGGTTTATCTTGCAAGGCGCGATTGATATACAATCATGGTTTGCAATTTCTGTTATTGTTATAAGCACATTATTAAATGCTGCCTATTTCCTACCAATTATCTATGTTGCATTTTTTCGTGATCCAGATACTAAAGATGGGTATTTATATAATGAGGCACCAATTTTGATCGTTTTAACAGTATTATCTACAGCTCTGGTATCAATTATTTTGTTTTTCTTCCCTCAAATTCCAATCGAGCTTATAAGTCTATTAATAGGGGAGGGGTTATGAAGAAAAACTGGTTTTATAGAAAATCATCTATTAAAAAGCTGTATATTTATTCAGCAGTTTTTTTAGGCATAGTGATTATCACTGAATATTTTATTACTATGCATCCACATTTTAAAATTGAAAGTATTTTTTCTTTTTATGCAATTTTTGGTTTTTTATCTTGTGTTGTTCTAATTTTTATTGCAAAAATACTTGGTTTTTTTATAAAACGTAAGGATGATTATTATGATATGTAGTTTTCTTCATCCTGGTTTGTTACTTATTTTTTCTGGATTATTGATTCCTTTTTTTTCTGGATTTAGACGAACTTTATTTATTTGTATTATCCCGCTTATATCGTTATTTATTGTCTGGAATTTATCATTTGGAAGTAGTTGTACTGTCAGTTATCTAGGCTATGAATTAATTTTAATAAATTTCGATTCATTGAGTAGACTTTTTGCCACTGTATTTTGTATTACAGTTCTAGTAGCAGGATTTTTTTGCTGTAAACAAGCTAAATCTACTGAACTTGCTACTGCTTTTGTTTATGCTGGTGCTGCTACATCAGTTATTTTAGCTGGTGATTTAATAAGTCTTTTTCTGTTTTGGGAATTAATGGCCCTTGCATCTACCTTATTAATATGGTCTTCACAAAATAATAATTCATATCAGGCAGGGATGCGCTATATTTCTATTCATTTACTCGGTGGAGTTATATTGATGTGTGGCATTGTTGGCCATGCTCATGAAACAAATTCTATTGCATTTACACAAATGCAATTAAATAGTATTTCAACTTGGTTGATTCTTTTCGGTTTCTTATTAAATGCTGGAGCACCTCCACTGTCAGCTTGGCTTGCTGATGCTTATCCTGAAACCTCGTTTAGCGGCATGGTATTTTTAAGCGCTTTCACTACTAAAACAGCAGTCTATGTTTTGATGAGAGGATTTCCTGGTACAGATTTACTAATTTATATTGGCTTATTTATGATTTTTTATGGGATTATTTATGCATTACTTGAAAATGATATGCGTCGAATTCTTGCTTACAGTATTATTAATCAGGTTGGTTTTATGGTTTGTGGTATTGGTATTGGCACTGAGATGGCACTAAATGGAACTGCAGCTCATGCATTTACACATATCGTTTATAAAGCCTTGTTGTTGATGTCAGCCGGTTCAGTTTTATACATGACAGGAAAAAGAAAATGTAGTGAACTGGGCGGGCTAATACAGTCAATGCCAATTACGGCAGTTTGTGGAATTATTGGTGCGCTTTCTATATCTGCGTTTCCACTTACCTCAGGTTTTGTAAGTAAATCAATGATTTCTCAAGCTTCTGTAGATGAGCACTTATTGTGGGTATGGTTGTTATTACAGGCAGCTTCAGCAGGTGTTTTTTTACATGCGGGCATAAAATTCCCATGGTTTGTTTTTTTTCAAAAGGACAGTGGATTAAGACCATCTGATCCACCAAAAAATATGCAAGTTAGCATGATATTTTTTGCCATGATTTGTATTTTAATTGGTATTTTTCCTAACATTCTTTATAGCATGTTGCCATACCCAGTTTTTTATCAGCCTTTTACATCTGCACATATTATTAGCCAACTACAATTACTTTTATTTTCTGGTTTAGCTTTTTTTGTGATGCTTCCACTAATGAAAAGAACATTGACTATAAGCTTGGATTTCGACTGGTTTTACCGGTGCTTAATACCTAAATTATCCTCGATAATTTTTAATTACTTATCTAAAGTTGATATAGCTATAAAGGAAGCACTCCGTAATAAAATAGTTTTTATATTTTATAGAATAAAAATTAATTATCATTTAAGTTTAAGCAATAGTATTTTAATAGTAATGATATTATTTTCTGTATTATTATTTTATTATTTTATAAACTAAAATATTACTCATATCCCTCTTTATTAAACCAACTTACGGCATCATCTAATGCCTCAGATGCTGGTCTTGCATTGTAACCTAACTCTCTTTTTGCTTTATCACTAGAAAAATACATTATTTTTTTTGACATTTTTACGCCATCAGTTGTTACAAGAGGTTCACTATGAGTAAATTTCGAGATACACTCCATAATCCATGCAATAGGTAAGATAAAATTGTGCGGCAATTTTATTTTTGGAGGATTTATTTTTTCAATAGAGCATAAATAATTAATTATTGATTCAAGAGACATGTTGTCCCCACCTAGAATATAACGTTCCCCAATTTTTCCTCTCTGCATTGCGAGTAGGTGTCCATGAGCTACATCATCAACATGTGCAATATTCAATCCAGTTTCAACATAAGCTGGCATTCGGTTTCTAATCGTATCAAGAATAATTTTTCCAGTTGGGGTAGGTTTTATATCTCCCGGTCCGACAGGTGTAGAGGGGTTCACTATTGTAACGGGACATGCTTCGTTTTTTATTAGATCCATTACAGCTTCTTCTGCCAAAAATTTTGATTTTTTGTAAGTCCCCACCATGTTTTCAAGTGTTGAAAAAGTTGTTTCATTTGCAGAGGTGCCATCTTGATTGGTGCCGAGAGTTGCTACGCTACTAGTGTATACAATTTTTTTCACTCCCGCTTTTTTCGCTACCTTTATTAGATTTCTAGTTCCATCAATGTTAGTTTTAAACATATCTTTAGAATCTGGAACCCATAATCTATAGTCTGCTGCAACATGAAAAACTTGTTCACAGGAATCAACAGCAGATTCCAATGATTCGATATTTTGTAAATCACCTTCAATTACCTTAATATCAAAATCGAAAAGATTATGTGTATTGGCACCGGGTCTTTTCAATACCTGTAAGTCATAATCCTGCTTAACGAGCAGTCTTAATAAAGCAGAACCTACAAATCCAGTCGCACCTGTAATTAATGCTTTCATAAAATTATTTTTTAAGTATTAGATAACTTCTTATTACGAAAAAATAGAATATTGGCGCACCAATGGCTGCCGCAGTTATGAAGTAATATTCTAATTTATAATATGTAATGATTGGGAGAATATACAATGAATCCTCTGCTTCGAAACCACTTTTGAATGGTTGACGGGCCTTATTTTTACCAATCTCTTTTTCGATTTTATTTCTTGTATAGAATATTGCTGCAACTGAAACACCAGCAACGATTCCTATTGGTAGCGCATAAAAACCTAGACTGCTATGAATAAGGCCAATACTAATACCAATAAATAAAAATATATTAACAAGAGCATCAGAGATAAGGTCGTACGTATGTCCTTTAATACTAGTTTCATTTTTTAATCTCGCTAACTCTCCATCAGCATGATCTAAAAAATTTGAAAACACAAAACAACACGCACCAGCATTACTGTATAAATATTCACCAATTGAAAAGAAAAACCCAGCTAAAAGTCCAAAAAATAATCTTAATGTTGTTAAATAATTGGGTGTAACGAAAGTATTACGAAGTGGATATATCAATCTATATGCGATTTGAGCATCCCATGGTCTACTATCTGATGGATCAATTAGCATTTTGCTTTATTTGTATGAAGAATCTCGCCATATCAAAAACGAGGGTAATACTATCATAGTTGCGAACATCATGGATATTAATCCCACTGATAAAAGTAATCCCATGCTTGCAGTGCCTTGATGTGATGAAAACGCAAGATTTCCGATACTAAATATTGTTGTTAGGCTACTTATAATGACACCCTTCATTGAGCTAGTTATATAAATATTAGTTTGTGTATTTTTTTCCTCATAGAATCGCTCCGTAATATGAATACCACTATCAACGCCAATTCCAAGTAGTAACGGAAGACCGATGATATTCGCAAAATTCAGGGGAATATTAAAGAAAAGCATGAATCCCAATGTGAAAATACTACCTATTAATACGGAAATAAGAATAATAAGCGCATCATATTTTATTTTTATTAGAAGCATCAATAGTATTGCTATTGCAATAAAAGCACATAAAAACGCGAATTTGAATGCACTTTTTACAGCATTTCCAGCTTCAATACTTATAATTGGAGAACCAATAACATCTTTATTGAAATCTTGAAGTTGATAAACAAAATTTCTCATTGATATATTATTATTTAAATCTTCCTTAGGTAAAATTTTTATTAAATATTTTTCATCACTTACCCATCTTTTATAAATTTCATCTGGAATATTATTAATCGTAACTTCTTCAGCATTTAATGCATCTGATAATGCTTTTATCCGTCCTGGAAAATTTTCTAAAAATTGATTTTCAATAGCTTTAATTTTTTTATCATCATCATCATTTAAATTAGATAATAGATTATTCAAGTTGCTATTTAGTAAAATCATCTGATTATCAGAATTATGCACCAGATAGTTATCTAATATAGTTTTTAGTTTTTTTATAGCAGCTATTCTATGATTTTTACTTATCTCTAATTCAGACGATCTGTTTTCTAAATTACCCATCAATAAGCTCATTTCATCAATAATAATGAGTTTATCATTTTGTTCTTCAGGAATAAGATTATGTATAGATATTGCATTATCAACTAGAGGTAATAATTTAATTTCATTCTTTTTCAGATTGGTTTGATCAGCAGATTCAACTATTAGTATCCCTTCCCAAGGTGATGTAGAGCTATCTTTAAGTAGTTCCTGATACGTTTTTACTGATTCATTTTTAGGATCTTGCAGATTTAATCTATTTTCATCGAAATCTATTTTATTTATGAATAATAAAATAAAAGAAACTATTAAAAATATAAATATGAGAATAATTTTTGAATATTTATACGGTAACCAGCATAAAAAATTTATAATATTATTATTTTTTATAATATTAGCAGATCTTAGTGTTTTAATTGATGTATAGCTTAGTAATGCAGGTAACAATGTTATGGTTAGGATAAAGCTAATTATCATTCCAGATCCTGCTATCCATCCAAGTTCAGCGACACCTGTATAGCTTGTTGGTATAAATGCATAAAATCCAATAGCCGTTGTTAAAGCACATAAGACTAGAGGTTTCATTATAAATTTTAATGTGTTTTTAATAATCTTAGTGCGATTTAACTCGGAAATAGATTCTTCTCTATATCTAAGGGCCATGTGTATTGCAAAATCAATTCCCAATCCGATATATAATACAGCGAATGCTATAGATATTAGATTTAAAGTTCCAACTGTAATTGAAGCGAAGGCAGTTGTTATTATTAACCCAACTATAAGTGTCGTAAGGCAAGCTACTACAATACGAAAGGAACCAAGACCAATGGTTAAAATAGTTGCGACGAGAATAATCGATAGAAAAATTGCTTTTATATTTGCGTTAGACACACTTTTTAGTTCTTCATAAGCTAAAACCTCGCCTCCTGTTAATTTGATATTAACTTTCGAATTTTTATATGGTTCTATAGCTTTTCGTATATATTCAATAGTATTTTCATTAGGTAATAGACTGTCATCAATTGTATTTATTTGTAGTTCAATAAATTCCCTATATGTATTCTTTTTTTCATATTTTGGATCCATTAATCTTTGCCATGAAACTGAATAATTTATATCACCGAACGCAAGATTTATTTCAGATAGTATTGGATTTAATTGAATAGATTTATCATCTTGTTTAGCTTCAATAGCATCTCCGAGCATATCAAATAATCCACGTAAATTTCTATCTTCAAGTAATGATCCTAAAAAAGGTTGAATTTTAGCGAGATTATCAGATAAGTCTTGTAATTCATCGTGTTCAAGAAATAGAAATGAAGATTCCTTGAAGTAGGAAAAATCACTTTGATAGTAGATATTTTTTATGAAATTATTATTTTTTAATGAGGTAGAAATTTTTTGAGCAGTATCACTTGCTAAATCTGGTGTTTGAGCTTCAATAACAATGATAATGTTATCTAAAAATTGTGGAAATAATTTTTCATACTGGATATCAAGCTGCCTCCAGTGTAACTTTTCCGACAACATCTCACTGGTGTCTGTACTAAAACTTAAATTATTCTTAATAGTACTTAATGATAATATTGTAATTAGAGTGACAGAGAATATTATTAGAATTCTTCTTTTATCTAGAAACCTGCTCCAGAATGAAACAAGCCTTTCATTACGATATGTATTTTTTTTATTCACTTCAAATCAATTAGTTTATTTTGTAGGAATTTATTCTAGATTTAAACTTTAAAAATATATTCTTTATTAGGGTTACGTTCAATATCAGGAGGATAGCTAAGACGTTTATCAGAATAGTACTTTTCGCGACTATCGCCTTCCGACATTGCATTATATGTTACATAGAGCACTCTTCTTTTAACATGAGTTAGATTTGGCCCAGAGCGATGCGGTGCGTATGAATCAAAAAATATAGCATCACCGGGTTCTGTTTGTACGGGTTTGTAATCAAGCGCATTTTCCTCAAGGGGCGCCCATTGCTCTCCAATTAAACCTTTATCATGATGATTGGCAGCTATTTCAAGACATCCATTTTCAGTATTTGAGGCATCAATAGTTACTAATGCTGTAATATGTAGCTTTGCATACTTGTCCCATCCTGCCTGAACATCCTGATGAGCCTTAAATCCATCACCACCTGGCATTTTAAAATTTATTTTATCCTTGAATAGAATTGCATTTTCTCCAAATAGTTCAGATGTTATGTTTTGAATTTTTCCAGATATGAAAAGCTCACTAAAACCTTTATGAAAGGGTTCTAAATTTTCCATACGCGATAGTATTCGTTTTTTTTCATTAATCTTACTTTGTTCAAAATACATCATATATTTATTTTTAATCTCAGGATAATTTGCAACCTCATCAACCCATTGTGTGATCTCATTCAGTTCTTCTCCGTAGTACAATTTACGTACTATTAAAAAACCAGTATTTTTGAAGTTTTGAATTTGTTTATTAGATAATCTCATCATAAAATTTTAATAAATTTATAATTTATTATATATAAAAAAATCTCTTTTCTTAAATTCATCATACATATTATTTAATGATGATAATGACTTAATATAGCTCTTTATTAGGGAGATTAATTGAAATAATTGAAATGGATTTTGTAATGATGATTTTAAAAAACTTTTTATTTTAATTTTTCCGAAGTTATCAATATTTTCTAAAAATATAGATGGTATATTTGAATATGCATCATCTATTATCACACGCGCTGATACAAATTTTATTTTTTTTTCAAGAGAAATTTTAGCTATAGCTGCACTTTCCATATCAACTGCTAATGCTTTTGTTTGGTTTGATAATTCCCTTTTTTTAATTGATGAATCAAGAATTTTATTAGTTGTCACAATTTTGCCATTTAATACTTTGTATGGTGTAGTCTGAAGATGGGAACTGATAGAGTTTCTCCATTCATTCGAAGTATAAAATATTTCTTTATCATTTTGTATAGTATCAGCTAGAACGATATCACCTGTTTTTAGTGATTGATCTATACCTCCTGCCATTCCCCAACTTATCAATCCATCTATATTTTTTTTAACTAACTCCTTCGCTGCTGATGTTGCAGCATCAAATCCAATTCCGGATATGTATAAAAAAATATTCTTTTCAATTTGTATTGATTCTTTCAGAGCTAATTTTTTTAACCGAAAGCATTTTGCTTCAGATGGTATAGCTATAATAATTCCAATTCTTTTCAAGTTACTTTTCTAATATGTTTCGATATCGAGCAAGCGCCCAAAGAGGAAAATATTTCGAATAGCCATGATATTTTAAATAAAAGACACGGGGAAATCCTGGCGCTGTAAATGAATTGTCATACCATTGCCCGTTTGATAATTGAGTCGATAGCAGATAATTTACTGCTTTTTTAACAGACGGATTTTTTTCCTCTCTGGATGCTAATAGCGAGAGCAACACCCATGCAGTCTGAAAAGCGGTACTTTTGAATGGCCTATGTATTTTAGGAGGATAATAACTGTCATTGCTTTCACCCCATCCCCCATCATCATTCTGAGTAGAAACAAGATATTTGACGGCTTTACGAATATAGTCTTGTTGTGGATCTTGTCCTGCAATCTCAAGAGCGGTCAGTACTGACCAAGTACCATATATATAATTAGTACCCCAACGACCAAACCAAGAACCATTTTCCTCCTGCTCAGTTTTGAGATATTCAATTGCGCTATTGATTTGTTTTTCATACATCTCTACATCAGCTAGACTTAATAGAGCTATTGCTCGTCCGGTTACGTCTGCAGTAGGGGGGTCAAGTAAAGCACCGTGATCTGCAAATGGAATTTCATTAAGATAATAATGTGTATTATCGGTATCGAACGAACCAAAACCACCATTTCGAGACTGCATACCAGCAACCCAGTTAGCAGCACGATCTATTGATTTAGAATATATGTTCTTTTTTGTTCTATGCATAGCCCATGCAACGACCGATGTATCATCTAAGTCAGGATAATAATAATTGCTATATTGAAAAGCCCAACCACCACCAGCTAATTCTGGTTTTTGTATACGCCAGTCACCGGGTTCATTACTTAACTGACGTTCTTTAAGCCAATCCAGTGCATTTTTAATTTCCGTTGTTGTATTTTTTTCATTTTCAGTTTCTATTAAGGCATGACTTACTAGCGCGGTATCCCATATAGGCGACATACAAGGCTGGCAATACATTGATGTTCCGTTATCTTTCAATAATGAATCAATTGCTTGACGAGCTAACTTTCTTTTTGGATCACTTTTTGGGTATCCAAGTACAACTAACGATTCATATACATTAACCATTGCAGGAAAAATACCACCAATACCGTGTTTTTCATTCATCCTTGCTAAAAACCATTGCTCACATTTTCTTATAGAATATTGTCGTATAAATTTAGGAACTAATTTTTCAGCTAAACGTCCGAAACGATCAAGAACCAAAAATGCACGTTTTAGAGGTGTTGTTACTTTAAAATAGTTTAATTCATCTTCTGGAGGCGTAATAAATAATTCTCTTATATCAATACCTCTTGGATTAGATGCTTTTGGTTTCATTGTGCACAAAACAAATAAAGGCACCATGACAGTACGAGACCAATAGGAGACTTTGTTAATATGAAATGGAAACCACTTAGGTAAAATTATAACTTCAGCAGGTATAAAAGGTGTTGCTCTCCAAGGCACCTGTCCAAATAGTGCCATCGTGATTCTCGTGAATACATTACACATTGCCGCACCACCATGATTTAAAATCATAGTTTTTGCACGAATCATATGTTCTTCATGAGGCTCATCACCTATTAGTTTTAAAGCAAAATAAACTTTAACAGAGCAACTTAAATCAAAATTACCTCCAGTGTATAAAGACCAGCCACCTTCTTCATTTTGTTGTGAACGTAAATATTCAGCTATTTTCTCTTCTTTATCGTTATCAATTTCCCCAGTGAAGTGGTTCATTAAAATATATTCAGCAGGAATAGTGCAATCAGCCTCAAGCTCATATACCCAATGACCATCATTAGATTGTTTTGACAGTAGGTTTTTTTTAGCAGAATTAATTGCTTTATTTAAGCTTAACGTGAAGTCTTTATTGCGTATATTATTAGCAGACTGGCTGAGCAAGCTCTCGTTTTGATTATCTAATGTCATTTTTATTATTTATTATAGGTTTTTATTTGTTCACAAACCTTTTTCGAGAGATATTCTTAAAGTTTCTCATGAATATTAACTCTAGGCAAATGTCGCCCAGTAAGTTTAATAAGAAATCTCAATATAGCATCATTTTTTACGAAAATGCTTGTAATTAGAATGGTTAATTTTACACTAAGATGACTAATTTTTACTTCTTTTCCATTGGTAAAATTTGGGTTTTTTCTAATTTTTTCCAGCGTTAACACGGCCATTCCAATAGCCCATAAGCAGAATTTACGCAAACCTATTTCATTTTTTGGGATCAATAAAGTATAAGTCAATGCATTTTCAAGGTGAGCATATGCAACTCCCAATAATTCAATTAATGCATTATTAAATTCATTTATATTCTGATTAGGTTTTTTAGTGCTTATGTCAATACCATATTTTTTAAAATGATCTTTTGGTAGCCAACATGCTCCCCTACTATGATCTTCCCAAATATCCTTCAGGATATTTGTCATTTGTAATCCTTGCCCAAACGAAACAGCTAGCTCCATTAATTTTTTTTGATTTTTATCAATATCAGTTGAATAATCACAAAATAACTCAGTTAACATTTCACCCACAACCCCAGCTACATGGTAGCAATAATCATTCATGTCTTTTATATTCTTTAATCCATTTAATGATTCCTCGATTTGATATTTAGCCATACCCTTACACATAATTGAAACGCAACGATTTAAGGCACTTAATTGTCGCTTGTTAAAACTATGTGTTACACGGATAACTTTTTCTGTATTAGCAATTAAGTTATGTTCTGCATCAGTTGCATTTGGTGAGAGTATATCGAATAGTTTTTTAGAAAAAATATTAACATTTTTATTATTTCTTACTACATCAATAAACATATCAGCGTACTCTTTCTTTTGTTCAATAGACATTGATTTATCATCTTCAATTGAATCTGCTATTCGACAAAGAAGGTATGCATTAGATACAACCAGTCTTAATTTCTCTGGTAATTGGGGTATTGTAAGAGCAAATGTACGGGAAACATGTTGTAATATCATATGTTGGTAAGCAACATCATCCGGAACTGTGTTAAACTCTTGCGTGGATTTCATATTTACAAGTTTTAATTTTTAATAAGAAACATGCACACATTAATATAAGTATAGAAATTAGGCAAAGAGTATTTTGATAAAGCTAGTGATTTCAGTATAAAAAATTAATAAATGAATATATATAATTTAAATAATAATGAAATTGATCTCTCCACAAAGAATATTTATGTTCTATTATTAAATTTTTCCATGTTAAATTATCAAGATTACATGACATATTTATCTGATGATGAAATACAAAGAGTTGATAACATAAATAATAAAATTAAAAAAAATCAATTTGTTATTTCTAGAGCCATTGTAAAGAAGCTATTATCGAAATATTTGAGTAAAATACCAAATCAAATTGAATTCTCATACAACAAACATGGAAAACCATTTGTACCTGAAAAATATAATAATCATAGTTTAGAGTTTAATATTTCACATTCAGATATATATGGATTAATAGCAATTACATTAGACAATAAGATAGGTGTTGATATACAAAGGGTTAATCATGACATTAATATAGATTCATTATCTGAACGTTTCTTTAGTGAAGATGAAAAAGAACAATTAATGAAATTTGATAAAAATAAAAGAGCAGATGTTTTCCATAATTGCTGGGTTAAAAAGGAATCATTTATTAAAGCAATTGGATCAGGTGTAGCATATGGTCTTGATAATTTTAGTGTCTCATTAGAGGAAAACCATCGTAATTATGTCTTAGATTTAAAAAATAAAAAATGGTACTGTTATAAATTAATTGAATTTGAAAATTACAAAACTGCTTTAACAATGGAAACAAAATCTAATATTTTTCTATCATATAAAGAAAATTATATCAGTAATATTCTGCACTAAAAATAATTGAGTATATCTAGTATGAAAAATACTACGCATAATTGGTATGACCTTCCAACATATTATGACGTTTCATTTTCATATGATATGAAAGATGAATTGTCCTTTATTAGTAACGTATTTAGAAAATATTTAATATTGAATTCACCAAAATTGCTCGAGCCAGCATGTGGAACAGGACGTTTAATTGTCCCATTGGTAAAAAAAGGATTTAATTGTTCTGGATTTGATTTAAATGAAAATGCATTATTATATTTAAAAGAAAAACTTAATCGTAATAATTTGTATGCAAATATAAAGAAAGCTGATATGTCTACTTTTGAAGTAGAGAATAAATATGATGGAATTTATTGTACAGTCGATACATTTCGACATCTTCTTACGGAAAAAAAAGCAATACAACACTTAGAAAATGTTTCGTTCGCACTAAAGAAAAATGGCATATATATATTAGGATTACATATAATTCCTAGACATAAAAAAATTGAAAAAATAGTCAAGTGGACTGCAAGAAGAGGTTCTTTAACAGTTAAAACAATCATGTCAATGATAAAGCTTGATATGAAAAGAAGAAGAGAGACATTGAGGGTAGTCTTAAAAATTAAAAAAAATACTACTAGAGAATCCTATGTATCTATATATCAGTTAAGGACATATACATTGCCTCAGATATTAAACATAATAAATAAAGTAGAGGATTTAGAAATTATCAATACCTACAATGAGTACTATGATTTATCTAGTCCAATAATTTTAAATTCTGACTCAGATTATGCTGTATTCTTACTTCGTAAAAAGTAACTCTCGCAAGCTAATTAGTTATTTTTTTTAATAAATAATATGTAAATATTGCAAATATAGGAGCACCTACCGATGCACCGATGAGAAAAGGAAGATGCCAGTTTAACCAAACTATCGGGGCAAAAAGATATATGATATCGTCGAAATCAAAACCAGCTATTCCTGTGTATGCTTTTTCTCCTGTGGCTCTCTTTTTTTGATCTATTTTTTCAGCAAAAATCTCAGAAAAAATTACGCCAATACACGCAGACAAACCCATCATTATTGTCAGATAGTTAGGTAATTTATCTTGTAGGCCTATCCCGATTGCTAGAAAAAAAAGTGCCGTAATAAAAGTGTCAGTGTAATAGTCAAATTTATGACCTAAAGAACTAATATTTCCAGAGATTCTAGCAAGCTCTCCATCAGCTCTATCAAGAAAAGTTGATATTATCCACATTACACCACCCAAAATATTCATTTTTAATGCAAAAGCAACACATGCTGCCAATCCTATTATTAGCCTTAAAAGTGTGACGTGATTTGGAGTGATAGGCGTATTGACTAACGGTTTAATACATACTCGAGCAATCTTATGAGTCCAAGAGTCACCAATCATTTTTATGAGTTGAAGCCCGAAAGTTCAATATTAAATTTTTCGATAGTTCTTTTTATTCGAGCGTGTATAAGGGCTTTGTATTCTTCAACAAACTCGTAGTTATAAAGTGTATTATCATTTTCTGTTGAGGGGTGAGTATAAATTTCAGTTATACCATCTTTTATATGCGGAATAATACGCACAAGTTTATCAATATTCATATGCCCACTATCATGTAGACCATAAATATAATTGTTAAAAATAATCTTATTGTTTTTACATTTTTTCTCCATTTGATATGTAAATATCGAAAAAAATAACCATCTAATATATCTCATAAAAAATTCTTTTTTATTATAAATAATTGAATTAAGAGGAGGTTCATTTGGAATACGGATGGCTGTTAAATTATACTCCCTTCCAATTTCTATAATTAAATTAAATATAGTTGGGTGAAGGTGCATATGATTATGTGCATTTACATGATCTAGTTTTAAACCTGTTTTTTTAAATGCTTTAAATTGCGCCCGTATTTCTTTTTTTAGTTCAGATCTCGCTTTGTTATTGAAAAAATAATTTACTCCACACCAAAATTTATTATTACTAAACTCACATTTACTATTTACCAAATTTGGTATTTCGACAATTGGTAATGAAGATTTCCCATTAGATAGTACAATATGCAAACCTACGTTTAATTCAGGATTTTTTTTTGCAATTTTTACTGCATGGCTGGCTTCTGGTGCAGCAATCATTAGGCTTGTTGTTGTTAATATCCCATTCGTGAAGGATTTTAATATGGCATTGTTTACAGGAACTGAAAGACCAAAATCATCACCCGTAACAATTACTTTTTTCAGACTGTATTCTCCCGTCCAAACAAGAATTTGAAAAATTCAACACCTTCTCTTAGTCTGCGTTTCATAATTTCCCAATCTTTGCACATTTCAAAAAATAGTATAACCATTTTTTTTGGCCTAAAATAAAAACGTTTATAGAAATTATCAACTGCTTCAAAAATTTCTTTACTTGAAAGATGTGGATAATTGAGTATTGAGTGTTGAACTCCATCACTACCAACTAAATCATCATCCGCAACTAACCAACCATTTTCAACTGCCTGATTATATAAGTAAGTTCCTGGATAGGCGGCAGGGAGTGATACCTGTATTGTTTGTGGGTTTAACTCTTGTGCATATTTTATCGTCTCTTCTATAGTTTCATTTGTTTCGCCTGGCAAACCCACAATAAATGTTCCATGAATAAGAATTCCCAGTTTATGACAATCTCTTGTGAATTGTCTTGCTATATCAAGCCTTATGCCTTTTTTTATATTTACTAATATATCTTGATTTCCAGATTCATATCCAACTAGCAGCAAACGCAAACCATTATCTTTCATAATTTTTAGTGTTTCATATGGGACATTTGCTTTCGCATTACAAGACCATGTAATACCAAGTTTTCCAATTTCTTTTGCAAGAGCTTCAACATGAGAAATATTGTCGGTCAATGTGTCATCATCAAAAAAGAATTCTTTAATTTCAGGAAAGTTATCACGCGCCCATAATACTTCTGCAGCAATATTTTCCACAGAACGTGTCCGGTAATTATGTCCAGAGATTGTTTGAGGCCATAAACAAAAAGAGCAACGAGATTTACAACCTCGACCCGTATAAAAGGACATATAAGGGTGAAGCATATAGCCATTAAAATAATCAGTAGTAGTAAGATGTTTTTTATAAACTTTAGTAACCCATGGAAGACTATCCATATTTTCAATCATTGCACGAGGTTTATTATGTATAACAACTCCATTTTTTTTATAGGTTAATCCATCTATATTTTCTATTATTTTCCCTTCTGCTACTTCTTTAATCGTAAAATCAAATTCATTTCCAGCAACAAAGTCAATTGCATCTGAAGCAAGAATTGAGTGATCTGGATTAACTGCTACATGCGCACCACAAAAACCAATAATAAGATTTTTGTTTTCATGTTTTAGTGCTTCAGCAATGCGTACATCATTAGGAAATGAGGGAGTGCTTGTGTAGAGAACTATTAATTCATAATCTTTAGCTAGAGGTAGAATATCTTCAAGTGAAGTACCTCTTGCTGGCGCATCTATTAATTTACTTCCTTCAATTAATGCAGCTAATTGTGCAAGCCATGTTGGATACCAAAAAGATTTAACTTCACGCGTACATTGATAACGTGAACCTGCACCTCCATCAAAGCCGTTATAGGATGGCGGATTTAAAAAAAGTGTTTTTAACATATTATCATTAATTCAGTTTGTGTTATGTATCTTGAGGTGAAATAGTGTCAGTTGTTTTATTTTCACGGTTTTTCTCTGATGAAATTATTTTTTCATCATGCATTAAACCTAGATGATCAACAGCGAATTTATTTTTACGCCACTCCACGGAATTTCCAGCATAACTCAATATTCTTATAAAAAAGGTTAGTGTATCTCGTAGCGGAATTAACCATATTTTTCCAACTCTCCCCGAATCTGTAACTTCATTAGTTTTAGAATACATATATACTCTTATAATAAGGGTTATAAATATAGGAAATAAAAATAATACAAAACTATTACCTATCACATAAAGTGAAGTCCCAGCAAAAATGCTCAAAATTAAACTATCCGTTAAAAAAGTGAGAGCATAACCATAAGGCTCTACTCGTCTAAGTGTTCTTGCCCAACGTAGTTCATGTAAAATTAAATTTTTAAACGAGGATTCCTCAACTACATTCTTCACGATACAGTTCGATAAATGAATTTTATAGCCAATATTAGATATTAGTTTTCCTAACATGTAGTCATCAGCTAGATGATTTGATAATGCTTCAAATCCACCAATTTTATGAAGAATACTTCGTCTTACTATCATTGTAGCACCTAGACAATACTCTATAGGTTTTATCATTTTTGATATTAATACCGATGGTAGAAACCAGTTATTTATGAACATTGTATTTAACATAGATGTTATTTTTTTTGTAGCTGATCCAAAATAAAGACAAGTAATAGCACCAGTATTAGGATCGTCAAATGGTTTTATCACTTGAGATAGATAGTTTTCGTTAACCTGCATGTCACTATCAGCGATAAGCATAAATTCATACTTTATTGAAGGACACATGTTTATCAAATTTGATACTTTATGATTTGTTCCATGTCGTTCCGTATTTATTATGAAACTTATATCAACATCATTCAGCTCTTTTATAATCTTTTTTACTATAGGTAACGCTTCATCATTAACATCTTGCAATCCAAAAATAATTTGGTATTTCGGGTAATTTTGTTGACAAAAGCTCTTTAGATTTATGTACATTTCCGGATCAAGCCCATAAATCGGTTTTAATATACTAATTGGAGGCTGGAATTTCTTATCGTCTGAAAATGTATTTTTGTTCTTAAAAATTGAAATAGCTACTAAACCAGCGAATAGATATCCTAAGGAGAAGATCCAAAGTGATATTGATGCCATTAACAATATGTTGAGAAAATCAATTTGCATACGTCAATTTTACTCTTTTAGCACCATTTGAAAAATGAGATGTGTTTGTATTTGCACCAATAACTATTAGTAAGTTATTACATGTATAAGATACTATAATATATTGATTTTAACTAATTTATGCAAATTCCTGTTAATTATACCAATTATCTCAATTTAAGAAACAGCAAATTATTCGCTTTTTCGTAGGTAATTCATTTCTATGTATTGCCAATAAAGCAATCCAGGAAGATCTATTATTATTTCTCTTATTCGGGTTGCTAAAGACAGGGCAAGAGAAAATTCTGGTGTTAAACCAATTAAAACTCCCAGCATAAGATAACCACCTTCTTGGACACCGTAACCATTAGGTATTATAAATGCTAGGTCGGTTATGATAGAAGTTAAGCTTTTAAGCATCAAAGCTTCAAACAAACTAATTGGGTGGCCAAGTAGATAACAAGCCAACCAGACCTCCGATGTCTGCAAAATCAATCCTAGAGTTCGCCACAGAATAGATACAAAAAATCTTTTTTTATCATTATAAATGTCTTTAACAAGCAGATCTATATCGGTTGCTTTAAGTGTTATTTCACCCCAATCTGTCGTGTTATTGTACTTACCAATAATGTTTGCGAAAAAACTAAATATTCCTGCCCGTTGGACAAATATAAAGCCAGCTAAACCTAATCCTAGTAAAAAAGTACCCAACATTATGTACATTGCTAATTCATTATCAATTGCAAGAAAAATTAATAAGGCAGTACCAATAATCGCCCATGGTATTAGTGCTAATGCTTGTACGGTTTTATCTACAAGTACAGACGCACATACATTTTTTGCTGGTCTTCCCCATAAAATTAATAGACGTGCTTTCGCGATTTCCCCGCCTATCGTTGCAACAGGTAAAATAGTATTTATGGCTCTTCCTATCCACAATGACAAAAATAATTCTTTAAAGGGAGGGATTGTCTTTTTTGGAAATAAGTAATACCACGATATTACAGCAACAACAAAACTAGGTAGCCAAACTATCGGCAGAGAGAGCAATAACAAACCAGATTTAGATAATAAATCTAGAATTTCATCAAATCCTTGCCAAAAAATAAGCAAGGTAAGTACGAAAAGACCAAGTACTAAACCAATGAATGATAGTGTTCTAATCATGTTTTATATAATAGGAAAGATGCTTGTAAATTACCGTTTTATTTTTATCAACTAACACTTAGAATAGCAAGCGAGACAAAATGATACTATATAATTGATAAAACATAGTTAATTATCATGAACACTAAAATAAAAAAATATCCTACCCAGATATTCCCTTTAGTTAGGCACTTATCTTATCGACTAACCCCTTTTTTGTTAAAAACCTCCATCACACCCAACCAAATAACACTCTTATCACTAATATTTGGTTTGTTATGTGGATTCTGTTTTATCATTGGCTCATATTATCTTCAAATAGTTGGAGCTTTATTCTTCATCATTAGTTATGTGCTAGATAACTGTGACGGTGAAATTGCTCGAATAAAAGACATGTCATCTGAGTTTGGTGCAAAATTTGATGACATTGTTGATTGGGTTGTCGATGCATTTTTCTTTATATCACTCGGGTATGGCGTTAGTGAAGTGAGCGGTCATAGTTTTTGGTTTTTTTTGGGTATTATTGCGGCATCCGGAGCATTTATTGATTACATTATAGATTTACGTTACCACGCTAGAAACGAATCAAATTCAGTCACTAGAGAGCAACAAGCCAAACAAAAAAAGATACCTGAAAATAAAATTGATTGGCTGATATATATATTCCATAAATTGAGTCGTGCTGATTTTTGCTTTATTGTTTTTATACTAACGTTGTTCAATTTAATATATATATTACTCCCATTCGCTGCAATAGGCGCACAGGTTTATTGGATAACAGATCTATTTGAAAGAGCAAGAGGTTATAAGACCTAGCTTTACTAGTTTTGTCTATCGACTGAAAATTTAGCTAACATATACAACGCATCTAAATATTCCGACTGCGGAAGTTTATCTAACGCATTGATAGCTAATTCTGATTCCCGTTTAGCAATCTCAATAGTGTATGAAATTGCCCCTGTTGAGTTTATTGTATCTTTTATTAATTCTATATTTTCCAGACTTCCATTTGATATTGAGTTACGTATTATTTTTTCTTCATCTTTCGTGCTATTCCACATAGCGTATAGCAATGGTAATGTTGGATTACCTTGAGACAAATCATCACCTATACTTTTTCCTAATTCAATTTCAGAAGAACTATAATCAAGCACATCATCTATTAATTGAAATGCAGTTCCCAAGTGTCGCCCATAATTAGCCATTGCATTTTCATCATCTTTTGTTTTTTTTGATATTATTGATCCTAGTCTTGCAGCAGCCTCAAATAGTTTTGCTGTTTTGTTACGAATGACATCTAGATAATTTTCTTCACTTGTTTCCGGTCTATGACGATAAATTAATTGTTGAACTTCACCTTCAGCAATAGTATTCGTAGCTTCAGATAAAACTCGCATGATACTAAGAGAATTAATATCAACCATCATTTGAAAAGCACGCGAGTAAACAAAATCACCGACAAGAACACTCGCTTCATTTCCCCAACGTTGATTAGCAGTTTGATGACCTCGCCTCAATAATGAAGCATCCACTACATCATCATGTAAGAGAGTTGCTGTGTGAATCAGCTCAATAATTGCTGCAAGATTGATATGTTTATCCCCCTCATAACCTAGAACTTTAGAGCTTAATATAACTAGAGCTGGTCTGAGGCGTTTACCTCCGCTATTTACAATATATTGACCAAGTTGGTTAATTAGAGATACGTCAGATGCCAGATTTTCCTCAATAAAGGTATTAACTCGTGCCATTTCATCAGCAATTAGTCTTTGAATTGGAGAAATATCTACAATTATTGAATTAACGTCTTTTTGAAAGACATTTTTATCTTCGCTGATTTGTTCTTTATACATTGGAATTTTATTTAAATAATTAGGTAATATAGCTAAATTCACCTTTTTTTTGTCAAATATACATGATTTTAGCATTCTTGCCTTGTCACCACCTGATGAATTTCTTAGAATCTGCCTCCTCATAAATTAAAGTTTTTATAGAAGTTGGAGAAATTTAGATGCATGCGGTGATTAGGTCCGGTGGCAAGCAGTACAAGGTAGAGAAGGGCGATAAGCTTAAGGTTGAAAAACTTGATAAAGAAGCCGGTAAAAGCATAAAAATAAGTGATGTACTTATGATTATTGATGGCGATAAAGTTACAGTAGGCACGCCTACAGTAAAGGATGCTCATGTAAATGCTAAGATTGAAAGCCATGGCAGAGGTCCTAAAATAAAAATTATCAAATTCCGTCGTCGCAAGCACCATCGAAAACAAATGGGGCACCGTCAGGCTTATACAGAAATTAAAATAACGAATATTGCTGCAAATTAAGGCTGGAGTTTAGAAATGGCACACAAAAAAGCAGGTGGAAGCACAAGAAATGGTAGAGACTCACAATCAAAGCGTCTTGGCGTGAAGAAGTATGGCGGTGAAATAGTCAAGGCAGGTAATATCATTATTCGGCAAAGAGGAACGAGATGGCATGCCGGAGTTAATGTGGGTTTAGGACATGATCATACACTTTTCGCAACTTCCGCAGGAAAAGTTGAATTTAATAGAAGAGGACCTAAAAATCGGACGTTTGTCGATGTTATAGCGGGCTGAACATCCAAATGCAATTTAAAATTCAAACCCCGCCTTTGGCGGGGTTTTTTTATGTTTGTATTAAATTTTCTATTAGATTATTTTTATTGGTTTAAGATGTTTATATATGTATTAAATAAAAAAGGCTGTTTTAGTTATGAAATTTGTCGATCAAGCATTAATAAGGGTGGAGGCAGGCAATGGCGGCGATGGTTGCTTAAGTTTTCGTCGTGAGAAATTCATCCCTAAAGGTGGTCCTGATGGCGGCGATGGCGGCGATGGCGGAAGTATATATCTGATTGTTGATGAAGGATTAAATACTTTGGTTGATTTTCGACATGATCGTCTTTATCGAGCAAAAAATGGTCAACCTGGAATGGGGAGAGATCGTTTTGGTAAAAAAGCTGACGATCTTTACATTAGAGTACCTCTCGGCACACTTGTTTACAATATTGAAACTGATGAATTAATTGGAGACCTATCAGAGAAGAATAGTAAGCTCTTAGTTGCTCAAGGTGGTTTTCATGGATTAGGTAATATTAGGTTTAAAAGCAGCACTAATCGAAGCCCAAGAAAAACAACTCAAGGAACATCAGGTGAGGTACGTGATCTGCGTTTGGAGTTACAGATTTTAGCGGATGTCGGATTACTAGGTATGCCTAATGCTGGGAAATCTAGTTTGCTAAGAGCTGTATCAGAAGCTACACCAAAAGTAGCAGATTACCCTTTTACGACAATGTATCCTAGTCTTGGTGTTGTAAGGGTAGATGATGAAAGTTTTGTTATTGCTGATATACCAGGTCTGATTGAAGGCGCTGCTGATGGTGCTGGACTGGGCATTGAGTTTTTAAAACATTTGAGTAGAACAAATCTTCTTTTGCATATTGTAGATATTTTTCAGGAAAAAAATAAGGTCTACGAGGACATAAAAAAAATTAGAATCGAATTAGAACGCTATGATGAAAAATTATCTAATAAAGAAAATTGGTTGGTGCTAAATAAATCAGATTTAACATCAAAGGAAGATAATGAAATGTTAATATCCTTTTTAAAAAATAAATTAGAGGATAAAATAAAAATATTTGTTATATCAGCTATATCGAGTGATGGATGTCAAGAATTAATATATAAAATAAATAATTGGATGCTTAAACGGAAAGAAAAAAATGAGTAAAGAAAGAGAGACTATTAAATCAACAAAACGCTGGGTAATCAAAATTGGCAGCGCATTGATTACAGATAATGGTTGCGGATTAAAACATGACAATCTTGATAACTGGGTGAATCAAATTTCTACTCTAAGGGAACGAGGTATCGATATAGTTATTGTCTCCTCGGGTGCTGTTGCTGAGGGACTTACTAGATTAAACTGGAAGAATAGACCAAATATAATACATAAGTTGCAAGCTGCCGCAGCAGTTGGTCAAATGGGATTAATTCAAGCATACGAAACTTGTTTTCAAAAATATAACAAACAAACAGCCCAAGTTTTGCTAACTCACGACGATATATCGAATCGTACACGTTACCTTAATGCAAGAACTAGTTTAAATACATTGCTTCAACTTGGAGTCGTTCCAATTGTTAATGAGAATGATACTGTTGCTACAGATGAGATTAGATTTGGAGATAATGACACGCTAGCGGGCTTAGTAGCGAATTTAATAGATGCTGAGTTACTTGTTTTATTAACAGATCAAAATGGACTTTACACATCAGATCCTCGTAAAGATAGTTCGGCAGAATTAATTGAGCAAGCTAAAGCTGATGATGAATCTCTGGAAAAATATGCAGGCGATAGCAGTAACTATGGTCGTGGTGGAATGCTTACAAAATTAAAAGCTGCTTCTATAGCGTCAAAGTCAAATACTCAGACAATTATTGCATCAGGTAATGAATCATCGATCTTATTAAAAATTGCTAATTCCGAAAAAGTAGGAACACTATTAACAACATCAGAAGATACATTACAAGCAAAAAAACAATGGTTAGCAAATCAAGCATATTTAAAGGGTAGTGTTACTATTGATAGTGGAGCCGTAACTGCAATAATAAAAAGTGGAAAAAGTTTGCTACCTATTGGAGTAAAATCTATTACAGGAGAATTTAAGCGCGGCGAAATCATTTCTTGTATTGATCTAGACGGTAAAGAAATCGCAAGAGGTTTATCCAATTATGATTCTATACAAGCTACATCAATAATGGGTAAATCTAGCGAGGAAATTGGAGAATTATTAGATTGTAAAGATGAGGACGAGCTTATCCATAGGGATAATATGATATTAATTTAAGTTTTTATTTGCGTGTAAAATTTAAAGAGATTTTACATGACTATTTAGACGGGATTTATGCCTAGCTGCTTTATTTTTATGAATAATGCCTTTTGAGACCATTGAGTCGATTACAGGTACAGCAGCATCAAAGGCGCTTTGAGCAGCCTTTTTATCCTTAGCCTCAATAGCGTTGGTAACATTTTTAATGTGAGTACGCAACATTGAACGTTGGCTCGCATTATGAAGACGTAATTTGATTGACTGCCGTGCTCGTTTTTTTGCTGATGCAATATTCGCCACTTAATTCTCCTTATTTGTTTTTCAAGGCGCGACATCATGCTGATATTAGAGCAATTTGTCAATCCTTTACTATGGGTTATGTTATGCTACTTATTGTATTCAGCTGTACAAAGTTTTCTAAAGGTTAGTCTAAATGAGTTTTAAATTATTAAAATCAACATTTGTTATTGGTTTTATGACGTCAATATCTCGTGTTTTTGGCCTCATACGTGATGTTGTCATTGGCAGTCTTTTTGGTCCCGGTTTAGGGGTCGACGTATTTATTGTTTCTTTTAGAATCCCTAATTTTCTACGAAGACTATTTGCCGAGGGTGGATTTTCACAGGCTTTTGTACCTGTACTCTCCGAGTATAAAGAAAAACGTGGAGATGAAGATGTCCAAAAATTAATAGATCAGACATCTGCTACATTGGGATTAATTTTATTTGTAATTACGATAATTGGTGTTTTAGCAAGTCCAATTTTAATTATGATATTTGCACCTGGTTTTTTGAATGATCCGGACAAAAGTACTTTAGCAAGTGATTTATTAAGAATTACATTTCCATATATATTTTTTATTTCACTAACAGCTTTTGCTGGAAGCATTTTAAATACTTATAGAAACTTTGCTATACCAGCTTTTACTCCAGTTTTATTAAATTTATCGTTAATCATATGTGCAATTTGGTTAGCACCATTATTGGAAACACCGGTTAAGGCACTCGCATGGGCTGTTTTTTTTGCGGGTATTGTACAATTAATCTTTCAAACACCTTTTTTGTTGAGAATTAAAAAATTTCCACGTCCATCATTAAACAGTGATCGTGATGGCGTAAGTCGCATCCTTAAACTAATGATGCCAATATTATTCGCTGTATCAATAGTTCAAATAAATTTATTAATAGATACATTGATTGCTTCATTTTTAACTACGGGTAGTATCTCATGGTTATATTTTTCAGATCGACTTGTTGAGTTTCCTTTAGGTGTATTTGGAATTGCATTAGCGACCGCCGTTCTACCGCATTTGTCAGAGAAGCATGCTCAAAGGTCTAGTGAAAAATTTTCAAATACTCTTGATTGGTCAATTCGATGTATTTTTCTAATTTCGTTACCAGCAGCTATTGGTTTGGCTATGCTAGCACCACCTCTGTTAATTACCTTATTTCAATATAAAGAATTTTCAGAATATGATGTATTAATGACCAGTTATAGTCTAATTGCTTATGCTATTGGCTTGCCTGCATTTGTCTTAATAAAGGTTTTGTCAGCTGGATTTTTTTCAAGACAAGATACGAAAACTCCAGTGAAAATCGGAATAATTGCAGTCATATCTAATATTATATTTAACATTATCTTAGTATTTTTATTTAATCGTATAGATTTAGCGCATGTTGGACTTGCATTAGCAACATCCTTGTCGGCTTATTTACAAGCATTAATGTTATTTTTAAAATTAAAAGAAGTAAAAGTATATAAAACAGAAAGCAGATGGATAGGATTTATAATTAAAATTATATTTTCTCTATTAGCTATGATAATTCTAATATTATATGGATTGGATGATAAATCAGTTTGGTTTGGTTGGGATGTTTATCAACGAATATCAAATTTACTTATATGGGTCACAGCAAGTATTGCATGTTATTTTTGTTTTTTATGGTTAACAGGCTTTCGATTAAGTAATATAAAAATTCCAGACTAATTATATATAACTTAAATCTTTTCATATGGAATTTATATACGGATTATCAAATTTACGAAAAAAACATAAAAATTGTGCAGCAACAATTGGTAATTTTGATGGTGTGCATTTAGGTCATCAAATTGTTCTAAAGCAGTTAATAGCTATTTCCGAAAGTAATAATTTAGTATCGACAGTTGTAATATTCGAACCTCAGCCGATGGAGTATTTTCATATAGAAAAAGCACCGCCGAGACTTGCGCGTTTGCGAGAAAAATTAGATCAATTCTCACGTTACAATATTGATCGTGTTGTTTGTTTAAAATTTAATGATGAATTAGCTAATCTATCAGCCTCAGAATTTGTAGATGACATACTTATCAATAGTTTAGCTATTAAAAAATTAATAGTCGGAGATGATTTTCATTTTGCAAAAAACCGTGAGGGAAATTATGAATATTTATTAGAAACTTCTAAGGAGAAGAATTTTGAGGTTTTTAAAACAAATACATATGAAGAGAATGGGCTTCGAATAAGTAGCACATTAATTCGTAATTTACTCACCGAAGGCAATATTGAAGTTGCAAACCGTTATCTAGGTAGATTTTTTGTAATTAGTGGCAGGGTAATCCATGGGGATAAGCGCGGTAAAAGATTAGGATTTCCAACTGTTAATATAAAATTAAATAGATATTTATCGCCTGTAACTGGTATTTTTTCAGGTCGCATTCGTGGAATTGGTAATAAGCAGCTCGATGCAGTAATTTATGTTGGTACAAAACCTGTTTATAGTGGAATAGAGGTTCTTCTCGAGGCTCATATACTTGATTTTGACGGTGATTTATATGGTCGTCATATACAAGTCGAATTTCATAATAAGATCCGTGATGATCAGCATATAACTAGCGAACAGGAAATGCTTAAACAAATTAAATTAGATATAAATGAAACAAGACAATATTTTAAAAAAATGAGAGTTATTAATAACTAAAATATAAAATTATAATAAATAATGACAAACTATAAAGATACATTAAATTTGCCACATACAGCTTTCCCCATGAAGGCAAATTTATCTCAGCGTGAACCAGAGATACTCAAATCATGGGAAGAAAATAATCTGTACCAAAAAATACGAACGAAACGTAAAAAAAATAAAAAATTTATTTTGCATGACGGTCCTCCTTATGCCAATGGAGATATTCATATTGGTCATGCTGTTAATAAGATTCTCAAAGATATTATTATAAAATCGAAGGGATTTAGCGGTTTTGATACACCATATATTCCTGGCTGGGATTGCCATGGGCTACCAATTGAATTGCAGGTTGAAAAGAAGATAGGAAAAGCAGGAGTGAAAGTTAATCCCAGAGAATTTCGAGATGCATGTCGTCAATTTGCATCGAAACAAGTTGATAAACAACGAGAGGATTTTAAACGCCTTGGTGTGCTAGCTGATTGGGGAAAACCTTATCTCACTATGGATCACTTAACAGAGGCAAACATAATAAGATCACTCGGAAAAATAATTTCGTCTGGACATTTAGCAAAAGGCGTTAAACCTGTACATTGGTGTATTGATTGTTGCTCAGCATTAGCAGAGGCTGAGGTTGAGTACAATGATAAACAATCCCCAGCAATTGATGTTCGATTTACTGTTGACGAATCTAGTCAATTTTTTAAAAAATTTAATATTGAAAACAATGTAAATTCAATTTCATTTGTTATTTGGACAACTACTCCATGGACATTACCTGCAAATCAGGCAGTAGCAGTTCATCCTGATAACCAATATGTATTTGTACATATTAATGATGAGCTATTGATTATTGCAAGTGAGTTGTGCGAATCAGTTTTGTCACGTTTTGGATTTACAGATTGGGAGATTCTGCATGATTGCAATGGCTCTGAGCTTGAAGGTATAAAGCTTAAACACCCTTTTTATGAACGTATAGTACCCGTTGTATTGGCTAATCATGTAACGCTCGAAGCAGGAACAGGTGTTGTTCACATTGCACCAGGCCATGGTCAGGATGATTATACCGTTGGACAAAATTATAATTTACTTGTTGATAATCCTGTTGCTGATAATGGTTGTTTTTTTGAGGACACCGAATTATTTTCTGGTATGTTTGTATTTAAAGCGAATGATTCTGTTATTTCAGTTCTTGAAAAAAATGAAAAATTATTAAAACATGAAGTTATTAAGCACAGTTATCCGCATTGCTGGCGTCACAAATCACCAATTATTTTTCGTTCGACACCTCAATGGTTTATTAGCATGGATTCTAATCAACTAAGATCTGAATCATTAGCTGCAATTAATGAAGTCCGTTGGGAGCCGTCTTGGGGGCAGGAGCGCATCTTCAGTATGATTGAAAATCGTCCGGACTGGTGTATATCGCGACAGCGTACCTGGGGAGTTCCTATACCTATTTTTATTCATCGTGAAACACAGGAACTTCATAAAGACACAGTAAAGATTATGGAGAATGTTGCTAATTTAGTAGAGAAGGAAGGAATTAATGTTTGGTTTGATATAGATAGCGCAGAGCTGATTGGTTCTGACTCCGAGGATTATATAAAAGTCACAGATACACTCGATGTTTGGTTTGATTCCGGTGTTACGCACGAGACTGTGCTAAATCGTGATGATCGTTTAAATTATCCAGCAGATCTATATCTCGAGGGTTCTGATCAACACAGAGGGTGGTTTCAATCTTCGCTTCTTACATCTATAGCAATGACCGGCGATCAAAAACCTTACTATAGTGTGGTGACCCATGGGTTTACTGTGGATGCGGATGGCATGAAAATGTCTAAATCAAAAGGTAATGTTGTTGCTCCACAAAAAGTTATGAATATGTATGGTGCCGATGTTTTACGTTTATGGGTAGCTGCAACTGATTATCGAACGGAAATGAGTGTGTCTGATGAGATTTTAAAAAGAATTGCGGATGCTTACCGAAGAATTCGTAATACTTCAAGGTATTTACTTTCCAATCTTAATGATTTTGAGCCAGAAAAAGATAGTATCCCTTTTTCAGAGATGCTGGATTTAGATAAATGGGTGTGTGAGCATGCTTCGCGTGTTCAAAAACAAATTATTAACGCTTATGATAATTATCAGTTCCATCAGATATATCAAATACTTCATCAGTTTTGTGTTATAGAAATGGGTGGATTTTATCTTGATATTATAAAAGATAGACAATATACAACCCAAAAAAATAGCGTGATAAGACGTTCAGCCCAAACTGCTATGTATCATCTAATTCAAATGTTAATTAGATGGCTTGCCCCTATCATGAGTTACACAGCTGATGAGATATGGAAATATATACCAGGAGATCATGGAATTTCAGTATTTCTGGAAGACTGGTATGAGCTAAAAGCAAAAGATGACAATTCGGAATTAAGAAAAATTCGTTGGGAAACTATTATTTCAGTTCGTGATGAGGTTAATAAACAACTAGAAGCGCTTCGTAGTGATGGCACAATTGGTTCTTCATTAGATGCTGAGGTGAGTGTGTATTGTAACGAAAAAATATTGAATGTGCTTAATCATGTTAAAGATGAGTTAAGATTTATTTTCATTACGTCAGGCGCAAAGACTTATTTATTAGATGATTCAATGGATGACGCTGTGAAATCTGATATCGATGGACTATATATCAGTGTTAAGCCATCTAATTACGAAAAATGTGTCAGATGTTGGCATAGAGATAGTAGTGTTGGAAAAAATGATTCTCATAATCAATTATGTGCACGTTGTATTAATAATGTTTATGAAAACGGTGAAGTAAGATTACATGCTTAATATAAGGTTTTATTATGCTTAGATGGTACATGCTATCGTTTACTGTAATCATAATTGATCAAATTACAAAATATTTTGCTGTAGAAAAATTAGCGCTACATGAAGTGAAAAGTATCTATGAAGGCTTTAATTTAATATTGATTTACAATGAAGGAGCCGCTTTTAGTTTTCTAAGTGATGCAGGAGGTTGGCAACGTTGGTTTCTAATAGGTGTTTCATGCGTTGTTTGTGTATTTATAGTAGTTTGGATGTATCAATCGATATCAAAAAGTAAATGCTTGTTGGCCGGTCTGTCATTAATTCTTGGTGGTGCATTAGGAAATTTATGGGATAGATTATCTCTTGGATATGTCGTAGATTTTATTGAGGTTTATTATAAGGATCTGTATTGGCCTGCATTTAATATCGCTGATTCAGCGATTACAATTGGTGCAATTTTGCTAATTCTCGATATTTTTCTAAAAGAACCGTCAAAGACACCATCATAGCTTATTTTGTATATCTCAATTCCCTGTATAATATATTCTAGCTTACTTTTTTTGGATAAAGTCTTATGCAAATATTATTAGCAAATCCACGTGGATTTTGTGCTGGAGTCGACCGAGCAATCGAAATTGTTGAGAGAGCACTCGATTTGTTTGGAGCCCCTGTTTATGTGCGTCATGAGGTTGTCCACAATAAGTATGTTGTAAATTCACTTCGTGACAAAGGCGCAATATTTGTTGAGGAGCTTGATGAAGTTCCTGATGAAGCGACAGTTATATTCAGTGCTCATGGTGTGTCAAAAGCAGTTCGTGATGTTGCAGCTCGGAGAGGGCTTAGGGTGTTTGATGCTATCTGTCCTCTTGTAACTAAAGTACATATGGAAGTTGGTAAATATCAGGACGAGGAAAGAGAATGTATTTTGATTGGTCATGAAGGACATCCTGAGGTTGAGGGAACTGTTGGGCAGTACCAGCCTAAAAGTGGGAAGGGTGGAATGTACATTGTTGAATCAGTTGAAGATGTAATGAAGTTGAAAGTTAAAAACCCAGATTTTTTGGCTTTTGTTACACAAACAACATTATCAATGGATGATACATCAGAAGTTATTGATGCATTAAAAACACGTTTTCCAAATATCGATGGACCAAAAAAGAAAGATATATGTTACGCGACACAAAATCGACAGGATGCTGTAAAAAAACTTGTAAAGGAGTGTGATTTAATTTTAGTTGTTGGATCACCAAATAGTTCAAATTCATCACGACTGATGGAAATATCACAAAAAGCAGGAGTGCCTGCATATCTTATCGATGATGCCAAGGAAATCCAAGATCACTGGTTGGATAGTAAAAAGAATATTGGCTTAACAGCGGGCGCATCCGCTCCGGAAATACTTGTTGAAGAGGTGATAACAAAATTAAAAAAATTTGGTGCTAATATTGTTAAAGAGTCTCCAGGAATTAAGGAGAGTGTTGTTTTCTCTCTACCAAGAGAATTAACTGAAAAAAGTAAAAGAAATAGTGTAAAAATCAATTTTTAAAATCTAATTTGTATTTAGTTTTTTTATCTCACCTTATAGCTATAGTTTAATGCTTCTATGAAATACGATTATATTGTTATCGGTGGCGGTGTCATTGGAATGACAACATCACGGGAAATTGCAGCTCGCGGTGCGTCTATCGCAATTATAGATCGTCAAAATTTTGGTAATGGAGCATCAAAAGTTGCCGGTGGTATTTTGTCATCTATGCGACCTTGGGATGAGAATATTGATTCCCATAAACTTTCCGAGGAATCAAAAAAAAATTATTCAGAATTTATTTTTAAACTTCAAGAAGAATCAGGGATAAATGTTGAATTCATTAAATCTGGGCTAATTATAATGAATGAAGAGCATTCTGAAAAAACAAAAAAATGGGCAATTAATAATGACATTAAATTAACACAAGAAATTGATAATAATTACCCTGAGATCAATATTCCCTCATACTCGATTTTACTTCCAGAAATCTATCAGATTCGTCCGCCACTTCTATTAAATGCGTTACATAAAAGTTTACAAAAAAAATCGGTAGATATGTTTGAAAATTCTAATATTTCCAATATAGAAATTATAGATAATAAATTTCGATGCATCACACTTGACAGCGGAGAGAAAATTTATGCTGATAATCTGATAATTACAGCTGGTGCTTGGACTGATCTATTATTAAAGAAAATTAAAACTTCAGCGAATATAAAACCAATTAGAGGGCAGATGCTCTGTGTCAAATTAAAAAATTTGACAATCAATAGTATAATTTTAGATGAAGGAAATTATTTAATTCCAAGGTTGGATGGGCATGTATTGGTAGGCAGCACAATGGAAGATGTGGGTTTCATGAACAAAACAACACAAATAGCAAAAGATGAACTATTAAATTGGATGTATTCCATAATAGCTGATAAGAAGAAGATAGATGTTTTAGATCATTGGAGTGGATTACGCCCAGCTGTCGATATTGGAAAGCCTGTTATTGGAAATATTCCTGATTTTGAAAATATATTCATCAATACCGGTCACTTTAGAAAGGGAATACTTCAAGCGCCAGCCTCTGCTCAATTACTAGCAGACTATCTATTTAAAAATACATCTTTTATGGATATTGATAGATTTAGCCTTGGAACAATAGAAAAAATATAAAAAATAGCGTAATAGATGATAATCACTCTTATTTCGACTCCACATTTTTAAATGCATCTAATATAATAACTTCATGAAAAGTATCTTAAATGACACAAATATGAGTAAAGAATCAGCCCGAAGGGTTCTGAGCCAATATCATATTAAGCCAACAGCCCAACGATTAGATATCGCAAGAATCACTTTATATAAAGACCAACATCTTTCAGCAGAAGATGTAATTATGCGGCTGAATAGCAATACAGATGGTATTTCAAGAGCAACTGTTTACAACACTTTGAATTTGTTTGTTGATAAAGGGCTTTTGAGGCGCGTTATAATTGATTCGTCAAAGATCTATTATGATTCAAAAACAAAACCACACTCTCATTATTTTAATGTAGACACCGGTGAAATATTAGATTTTGAATTTGATGATATAAAGATAGAACCTTCACTTGATTTACCTAAAAACACTCTTAAAGAAGGTGTTGACGTGGTAATTCGAATTAAAAATTCAAAATAGTATTTGTCAGAAAAATAAATTATAAAAATATGAGGTTATAATGAAATTAGAAACAATAGCTGTCCACGGTGGTTATACGCCAGAACCTACAACTAAATCAGTTGCTGTTCCAATTTATCAAACTACATCATATGCTTTTGATGATACTCAGCACGGTGCTGATTTGTTTGATTTAAAAGTAGCTGGAAATATTTACACACGCATTATGAACCCGACAACGGCGGTTCTTGAACAACGTGTTGCAGAAATGGAAGGCGGTATAGCTTCATTAGGATTATCTTCTGGCATGGCTGCAATTAATTATGCAATTCAAACAATTGCTGAATCTGGCGATAATATTATTTCAACGAGTAGTTTGTATGGGGGAACCTATAATTTATTTGCTCATACTTTTCCGCAAATGGGTATAGAGGTACGTTTTATTGATGCGCCAAATTATGAAGATATCGCAAAACTAGCAGACGAAAAAACAAAGGCTGTTTTTTGTGAGTCTATAGGTAATCCCGCAGGTAATGTTGCTGATCTTAGTAAAATTTCTGAGATAGCCCATGAACAAGGATTTCCTGTTATTGTTGATAATACAGTACCAACTCCATACCTATGTCGACCATTTGAATATGGGTGCGATATTGTTGTTCATTCATTAACAAAGTATATGGGTGGTCACGGAAGCAATATTGGCGGAGTTCTTGTTGATTCAGGTAAATTTCCATGGGCAGAACATGCAAGTCGTTTTAAGAGATTAAACGAACCTGACCCTTCTTATCATGGAGTTGTTTACACTGAAGCCTTGGGTGAGGCAGCATATATCGGTCGAGCTCGTGTTGTGCCACTAAGAAATACTGGTTCTGCAATATCTCCAATGAATAGTTTCATGATACTTCAGGGTATTGAAACACTACCTGTAAGAATGGATCGTCATTGCGAGAACGCAGTTAAAGTAGCTGACTATCTAACAAAACATAAAAAAGTAGATTGGGTAAGATACGCCGGATTATCTGATCATCAAGATTATAAATTACTTGAAAAATATTGTGATGGTAAGGCCGCTGGTATATTAAGTTTCGGAATTAAAGGTGGTAGCGAGGCTGGTACAAAATTTATAGATGCCTTGGAGCTAGTTACACGTCTTGTGAATATAGGTGATGCAAAGTCGCTCGCATGTCACCCAGCTACAACAACACATCGACAGTTATCACCAGAGGAGTTAGTGAAAGCGGGAGTTTCTGATGATCTAGTTAGGTTATCTATAGGTATCGAGCATATAGATGATTTATTGAGTGATATTGAACAGGCTTTATCAAAAGCGTAATAATTGGAACTCTCTGGTTAAGTCGCACTCATAGATGCATGCGACTGTTTTTCTTATTTCTTTTGATACTTACATTAGTATCTTGCTCTCAGTATGAGAATCCAAAATCCTTTTTTGACAAAGGTAATTACAAAAAAGCTTTTTCTTTGTGGTTGCCGCTTGCAAATGATGGTGATTCATTCGCTCAAAATTACATTGGTATACAATACTATCTTGGTTTAGGTATAGATCGAAATTTGGGTTTGGCAAAAAAATGGTTCGAAAAAGCATCGATAGGTGGTTCCGCGGATGCTCAACATAATCTTGGCCTCATGTATGAAAATGGCGATTACCTTGAACAGGATTTGATTGTTGCCTCAATGTGGTTTTACGTTGCATCTCAAAATGGTAGTACTAATGCAAAAAAAAGAATTCAAAGATTATTAAATGACGATAAAATTTTTCCTAATCAATATAATCATGCTAAAGAGTTAGCAAAACAATATTTGTCTGTAGAAAACTAAAATTAGTTATTTTTTTTTATTGAGGCAAATGCTGCTAATGCAATTTCCCTTGATTCTGAAACAATAACAATAGGTTTTGGGTAATCAACACCAAGTTCGATTCCGGCAGTCGATAATATTTCCTTTGGCGCTTCCCAGGGGCAGAAAAGATACTTATCTGGTATTTTTTCAAGCTCAGGCAAATACTGACGAGTGTAAGTGCCAGCAGCATCAAACTTATTACCCTGTGTAATGGGATTAAATATTCTAAAGTAGGGTGCTGCATCAGCTCCACAACCTGCAACCCACTGCCAACTTGCACTATTATTTGCAAGATCGGCATCAACCAAGCAATCCCAAAACCATCTTTCACCGTAGCGCCAGTCAATAAGAAGATTTTTTACTAAAAAGGATCCAACTACCATTCTAATACGATTATGAATATAACCTGTTTGCCAAAGCTCTCTCATCCCAGCATCAACAATTGGAAAACCAGTTTTTCCTTGTTTCCATGCTTCTAGTTTTATTTTATCTTGTTTCCATGGAAAGGAATCAAATTTATTTTGTAAATTTTTATGAGGTAGATTGGGAAAATGATATAGAAGACTATATGAAAATTCTCTCCAACCAAGTTCACTTAGAAAATGATCTTTATCATTTACATCACAGTCACTACTAACTTTCGCTGCGTACCAGATTTGATTAGGCGATACTTCACCAAAATGCATGTGTGGAGAAAGGCGAGATACATTATGTTTTGCAGGAAAATTTCTGCCATTCTTGTATCCATTTAATCCTTTATTAATAAATTTTTTAAGTTTATTTTGTGCTGCATCCTCACCAATCTGCCAATGATTTAGAATTTTTTCACCCCATGATATTTTCGGCAAAAGATCTAATTCTTTTAGAGTTTTCGAGTATTTACTATCAGCAACTACATTTAATTTATTGGGTGTTGGTAGAGGTTCTCTTGGTGGGTTTGCTTTTGTACAACCCTTACGGAAGAAGGGCGTGAAGACTTTATATGGTGTGCCATCATCTTTTAGTGTTTCCCATGGCTCCCAAAGCAAGGATCCATTGAATGTATTAACTGTTATATTTTTTCCTTTTAATATTTCTTTAATATTTTTATCTCGATCTATTCTCCATTTTTCATAACAACGATTCCAATAAATTTGGTTTATATTATATTCATCTATTAGTTCTAGAATTATTTTTAATGGATTACCAATATAAAAAGAAAGTTTATTTTTTAAACTCTCATCAAGTGAATCAAGCGAATAGTGCAGCCAACATTTACTTGCTGATCCCATAGCGTGATCTTTTGAATTTTCAATATCGTGGATATATATAGGAAGTATATTACCGGCTTTTGAGGCTTCTGTGAGTGCTGGATTATCTGATATTCGCAGATCCTTTCTAAACCAAAATATTTTTGTATTATTCATAACGTATTTTTTATACTACTCACAAAAAATACTCAATAATAATTATTATTACCGAATAAGACGTCTTATAGAGATGCTGCTTCTGCTACTAATGTATTTTCAGAGCCAGATACCTGATCCCAGAAGTTTTTCATGTAATTGTCATCAAATCTAGAGATTGAAAACTCATCTATCTCATCAATAAAGACACCATCTCCTGTAATTGCATCTGCAATTAATTCACCAAATACCGGGGCATATTTAAAGCCCTGTCCTGAGCCTAAACAATGAAATAGATTACCTACCTTGTCATCCTTACCAAGGATAAATTTAAGATCTGGTGTGATATCAAAATAAGAACGATACCCAGAGCTATAAATTGAGTTTTCAAGTTCAGCGAACCTTTTTCTTGCGATATCTTCATAAATTCTTATTTGCCCATACCCAAGAGATTGGTTAGTTGGGTCATTTACTAAATCACCGCCGGTAATATGGAGCGGGTTTTCACTGAAGGTTCGTGCTATTTCCCTTGTGTTTCGATGTCTGGGTTGGTGCATGTGGATTTCACCGTTACGCCACAGTCTAAAGTATGCCAAATTCTTGTAGTCAGCAATGATTGGCATTTTGTAATCAATATCAAATTGACTAGTTAGCCAATTGACTACGTTAACAGTTTCGATACTGACTGGTATGTTAATTCCTAAGCTATCAAAAATTGATGGACTCCAAGCTCCTGCTGCATTTACAACATTCTCACAACTTATATCACCATTATCAGTAAGAACTTTCGTAATCTTGCCATCATTACCAGTAACAAAACCCTTAACATTCGTTTTTTCTTTAATATCTATTTTATTTATTTTAATTGCTTCGTATAAGGCTCTTCTTACTTTTGTAGGATCAAATTGAATTGCCCCTGGCTCAAAATAAAATACCTCATCATCCTGCAAATTAACATTCTTCGTACATATTTCTTGAGCTTGATGTTTATCAATTTGACCAAATTGGATATCTAAATCCGATAACGATTCAGCAAGTTTAGTCCAGTCTTCATTTTTTCCGCTTCCTGTGTCACGCGCAATCCATATTGCGCCATTTGATTCGTATTCACACTGTACTCCCCAGATTGAAACAAGATTTTTCCAATAGTCAGTTGCATTCTTTGCTAATTTTGCCGCTTTTTTTACTGCGTTTGCAGAGCGGACAATTCCTGAATGTCTTGCTGAAATACCTGAGCTAAGAACGGTTTTTTCAATCAAACATACTTTTTCGTTACTGTTGCCGTTCAGCTTTCGTAGGCGTTTTTGGGTGGATATCGCGCTGGCACAACCGAGGATTCCTCCCCCGATGATTACCGTATTTACCGTATTTGTCATAGAATAACTGCTGTTTTCGTATTGCCTGTGTCGTTGGCCCGTATTCTACGACATAAAATGATTAGTACACAAATAATTTGTTCACTTAGTAATTTTAGAAAAACTAGTATTTTTGATATAAATATAATAAATTAATAAAATATTTATAAAATTCATATAGATAGTGTAAATTCACATGAAAGGTTAGTTAAAAAAATAATAATTATTAGAGAATAGAAAAGGGAGAGGTGAGAGTATGTCGAAGTCGACCGTCAGTGCTACAAAAACTAAAGAGTATTTCAGTCGCTATATGGAAGGCGTTAAAAAACGTAATCCCGGTGAGTCGGAGTTTGTTCAAGCAGTTCATGAGGTTGCCTCAACAGTATTCCCGTATATTTCTGACAAACCAATTTATCATGAAATGCAGATATTAGAGCGAATGGCTGAGCCAGAACGTGTCGTCTCATTTCGTGTACCGTGGACCGATGATGATGGAAACATCAGAACGAATCGTGGTTGGCGTGTGCAATTCAATAGTGCGATCGGGCCCTACAAGGGTGGTTTACGTTTTCACCCCTCCGTTAATCAGAGCATTCTAAAATTTCTAGGATTCGAGCAGACTTTTAAAAATAGCTTAACAGGTCTTCCAATGGGTGGCGGTAAAGGGGGTGCGAACTTTAACCCAAAGGGTAAATCTGAATTAGAGGTAATGCGTTTTTGTCAGAGTTTTATAACTGAACTTTTTCGACATATCGGACAAGATACTGATGTTCCAGCTGGAGATATTGGAGTTGGCGCCCGTGAGATAGGTTTTATGTTTGGTCAATACAAGCGAATCACCAATCAATTTGTTGGGATCCTAACAGGTAAGGGGCTTTCATTTGGCGGTTCAAAAATGCGTACCGAAGCAACTGGCTATGGCGCAATATTTTTTGCACAAAATATGTTGCAGCAAATAAAAGAGGATGTTGATGGTAAGAGAGTTTTAATATCTGGTTCAGGTAATGTCGCAACACATGCAGCGGAGAAGGTGCTTCAGTTAGGCGGCAAACCTATTACATTGTCCGACTCCGGCGGATTTATTGAATGTTCAGATGGATTAACGCAAGAACAGATCGACTGGATAAAAGAATTAAAAGATGTGAGAAGAGGGCGTATATCAGAAGCTGCTGATGAGTTTGCAAATATTAACTTTCATGCAGATAAAAGACCATGGGGTGTTGGCGCTGATTTGGCGGTACCCTCGGCAACACAAAATGAAATTAATGGAGATGATGCCGCAGCAATGATCAAGAATGGTATTCAGCTTGTTGCAGAAGCAGCTAATATGCCATGTGAACAGAAAGCGGTTGATGCATTTATTGATGCAGGCGTTAATTTTGGTCCAGCCAAAGCAGTTAATGCTGGCGGTGTTGGTGTATCTGGTCTCGAGATGAGCCAGAATAGCGCTCGAATTGCGTGGGATGAGAAACAGCTGGCAGATATGTTGCAATCAATGATGAAAAATATACATGATAGCTGTGTTGAGTATGGCGAAGAATCCGGAGGTAAAGTGAATTATTTAAGAGGCGCTAATATTGCAGGATTTGTAAAAGTGGCCGAGGCTATGCTGTCATACGGGCATGTTTAATTTTTGTAATTAACAAATAATTATTAATTGAGAATAAAAAAAACATCATGGAGGTGAAGTTTTGAAAGCATCTGATTTATTTGTCCGTTGTTTAGAAGCAGAGGGTGTAGAAAAAATTTTTGGGGTACCTGGAGAAGAGAATGCTGACTTCATGATTTCTCTGATTGATAGTCCGATAGAATTTGTACTATGTCGTCATGAGCAGGCGGCTGCATTTATGGCTGACGGGTACGGACGCTTAACAGGGAAGGCAGGGGTTTGTCTCTCAACATTAGGTCCAGGCGTTACTAATCTAGTCACTGGATTAGCCGATGCTAATATGGATAGAGCACCAACCGTTGCTATTATTGGTCAGGCAAGTACAAGCCGACTTCATAAAGAAAGTCATCAGAATATGGATTCAATAAGAATGTTAAGACCTATAAGTAAATGGGCTCATAGCATATATAAACCCGATACAATCCCTGAAATGGTTAGAAAAGCTTTTAAAATTGCCGAGCAAGAAAAACCGGGAGTAACTGTACTCGAGTTACCAGAAGACATCGCAAAAAAGGAAGCCGAATCTCCGACATTAATTGAGCCACGTAAAACAAGACGTGCTGCTGCCGATCACAAAGCAGTGAAAGCAGCTGTTGATGCAATCATGAATGCAAAGAACCCTATTATATTGTCGGGTAATGGCGCTATTAGAAAACGTGCATCAAATCAATTAAGAAGGATGGCTGAAAAAACAGGCATTAGAGTTGTTAATACATTTATGGGGAAGGGCGCGGTATCAAGGAGTGATCCACATTGTTTATATACAATTGGTCTACAAGGGCAAGATCATGTTAATGCAGCTTTGTACGAGGCAGATGTGGTCGTTGCTATCGGATATGACCTTGTTGAATATGCCCCCAAACTTTGGAATAAACAGACAAAGAAAACAATAGTACACATTGATTTTTGGGCTGCTGAAATTGATGAGGATTATATCGTCGATGTGGAGGTGGTTTCTGATGTCGCTGATGCATTGTGGCAGATTAATGAATTACTTGATGCGGAATATAAAGACAAACTACCGCTATTTAAAATAGAAGATCATCAAACTTTAAGAAAAACAATCACTGACGATTTTGAAATGGAAAAGGATGACAAAACATTTCCAATGAAACCACAGAAGGTCCTCTGGGATATTCGTGAGGCATTAGAGCCATCAGATATATTATTGTCCGATGTTGGTGCTCATAAAATGTGGATTGCACGTTACTACCAATGCGACGAACCCAATACCTGTCTTATTTCTAATGGTTTTTGCACGATGGGTTTCGCGTTTCCAGCTGGAATGGGCGCAAAATTTGCATTTCCTGACACACGTGTTGTTGCTGTTTGTGGCGATGCTGGTTTTTTAATGAATGTCCAAGATATTGAAACTGCCGTCAGACATAAACTCAATATAGTTACAGTAATTTTAATGGATGGTGAGTACGGTTTAATTAAATGGAAACAACAAAATCAATTTGAGGGGAAGCATTCCGAACTTAAATTTGATAACCCCGATTTTGCGATGTTGGCGCAATCATTTGGTGCATGGGGTAAAGTGATTTCATCTGCTGATGAATTTAAACCAGCACTTGAAGAAGCATTCAAACAAAATGGTCCAGCATTAATTGGAGTGCCGATTGATTATTCAGAGAATATGAAACTTACAAAGCGTCTAGGTGAATTACAGTTTACTATATAAAGCATAAGTAGATAATTTAATTACCTCTTATGAAGTATAGTAACAATAACAATGAAAAATTTTAATGATCCTTTAGAAATTCATAATCAGATATGGTCCTTTATGGAGAAGGGTGTTAAGGACAGAAATAGCGCATTTCATACACCCACATTAATCACATTAGAGGATGATAATAATGCTGCTGCTAGGACACTAGTTTTAAGAGAAGTTAATAAAAACTCAAGAACATTCAGATTTCATAGCGATCAGCGCTCAAAAAAAATTGAACAAGTACACAGCAATCCAAATGCATTAATTCATGTATATAGCCAAGAAGATAAATTACAGCTTCGTTTTAAATCAAAATTAAGCTTACATATTAATGAGGTGTTGGTTGATGAAGCATGGGAGAAAAGCTATGGCATGAGTAAGATTTGCTATCAAGTTGATGAGTCACCAGGCTCTCAAATTAATATTCCTGACGGATATCAATTTACCCCTGAGAAAAATCATGAGGGAAAAGATAACTTTATTGTAATCATCGCAAAAATTATTGAAACTGAATGGCTTTATTTATCTTGTGACGGGCATAGACGCGCTAAATTCACGTATGATAATGAAGAATTTAAAGTAACTTGGCTCGTTCCTTGAAAAATATTCTTCACAAATGACCTACGCATTACGAATGATGAAGTTTAATTTAACGATTAATAAAAACAACACAGCGTTGAGGGTAGAATTGTAGGTATGACTAAAAAGATTCTATATGTTGATATGGATAATGTATTAGTAGATTTTCGGTCTGCTTTTTCAAAGATCTCGCAAGAGACTTTAGATAAATATAAAGATAACGAAGACGAGATTCCCGGTATTTTTCGTTTAATGGATCCTATAGAGGGTGCTATTGAATCTTTTCAAACACTATCTCAATATTTCGATACCTACATTCTTTCAACATCTCCATGGGAAAATCCAACAGCAAGTTCAGATAAGGTAGACTGGGTTAAAAAACATATAGGAAAAACAGCTCATAAGCGTTTAATTCTATCTCATCATAAAAATCTTAATAGAGGTGATTATATTATTGACGATAGAACTGCTAGAGGAGTTGATCAATTTGAAGGAGAGCATATTCACTTTGGTCAAGGTAATTTCAGAACCTGGGATGACGTAATGAGATATTTGATAGGTAAAATTGAAACATGAAAAACATTCTTTACACAATCATTCTCTCTTTCTCGTTTTCATTCAGTGTGTTTGCTGAAGAATCTATTGCATGGAAGATAGATAATAAATATTTAACTCCGAAATGTTTTATATACGAATGGATGTCTAGTGATAATTTTAAAGAATTCTATAATAGATACGTTCAAGACAATAAAGAATGGGAGAATTGGTGGAATAATATTGGGTTATATTTTGGTAATGAAATTCCTCTAGAAGATAACTTCGAGGCTTCATGGGGTGATGATACCTTATCATTAACTCGATATTTAAAAGATTGCACAAGTTCAAAACCAATAACAGAAGATGAAGAAGAACAGTTGTCTTATGCAGTAAATGAAATAAAACCCAAAGATTCATGTAAAATTTTAGCTCCAAATGTTAACGCTAAATGCTTAGATATAAAAATTATAAACGTTCTTCAAAGTTTTCCCGCGATGAGCTCCGTAATAACTTCAAATATTTATGGTATTTTTGAATTAACTAATAAAAATAAAATAATTTTACCACTAAAGATGGATTATATTATTGAAGAAACAAAGGAAGTAAAAACAAGCGAAGAACAAGCAGAAATTTCCACAATAAATTTTGAGTGGATTAAAAAGCAAAAAGAAATCACAAATACAAACCAATTAGTTTGGGAAGATAAATTTATACAATTACTTGAATATAATATTCCCTCAATATCTCTATATTTAGGAATGAGTAAACGTAATAAAGTACCTTTACTGGATAATATTCAGGCAGTATTAGGCGGACCACCAGATGCAATAAAATATTTTAATAATAGAAGATACGTTGTTGCTAGCGCCTGTAGGGCACACTCATGCCCTGAAAAAGGTCTTGTTTTTATTGATACAAAAGACAAAAAGATTATTGGGATAATACGTCATTTCTTCCTTAATGATTTGGATAGTTATTCAGAAGATGGGAATTTTTTAATTTTTTCTAAAAATCATAAAACATTTAATGATATTCCAAAAATGTTTTTTGAGGTTGTAAAAGAATGGGGTAAAGAGAGAGAATTAAGTCCAAAAAAAGTAAGATTTGTTGGTGCTGATAATAAAATAATAGATGTAACTAAAGGATATGGTGATTAGGATTTAAATCTATTCCTATCCAAAAGTTCTTACTAACTTATATTTGAACAACTCCGCAACATACAAAAACTCTGATAGTGTTGTTATACTTTGCGTTTTCAGACATTGCCGGAATAGCTCAGTTGGTAGAGCAACGCATTCGTAATGCGTAGGTCGGTGGTTCGAATCCACTTTCCGGCACCAAATATGATTTAAAGAGCGAATAAAGTGAAAAAAATATATTCACATAAAATATTTTTGCTATCACTGCTATTATATTTTACTACTGCATATAGTGAAATTTATAAGTCTGTCGATGAAGATGGCAATATTATTTTTACCGATAAGAAACCATTAACCTACTCTGAGGAGATCGAACTCGAAGAAGATCAAACAATTGAAAGTAATAAATCGTTAAACCCATCTGAAATAAATCATAACCAAGAGAAAAATGAAAATCCTGGTTTGGATATAGATATTTCATTACTCAATCATTATAAAAAGATGAGACCATCACTAAATAAAGATGATTGGCATATACACGACCCATCACGTGTAATCATGACTTCTTCAGGACAATTAATTTCTGTTACTGGGAAGGCACAGGAAGATGGTTACAATTGTGGCCTTGAAACTTGGTATAGAGCTAGCCCTAAAGATAATTGGGAACCCCGTGAATGTTTGTTTATTGATAAACCCGACTGGATTTCTAAATTTGTACCGACAAATGATGGAGCTTTTTGGGCGCCTGAATTCATAGATAATGAAAGAATATTATATAGTGTTGCATCAAATTTTGATGATGGTGGTCCTTCTTGCACAGCGCTAGCTATTGCTGAGAAAGAGGAAGGAAAAATAATTTGGAAAGATAGCGGTATACCACTTACCTGTACTACAGGCACCCCAACAAAAACCAAAAATGGTGAAATCGAAGTGGAAGCAATTGACCCCGCTTTTATTTTTTCACCAAACGGAAGAGCATACTTAATAACGGGAGGAGGGTTAATTCACGGTACAGAAGTTAATCCAGAAAATTTTCAACCATTATCAGGAAATTGGTTTTCATTAGATGATTCAAGTTGGAAAACCTTAGCTAGGGGCCCGATGAGTAAAGAAGATGAGGAGGGGATTGGTGATGGTCATGAGTGGGTGGAAGCTCCTTACGTTTATTACCGTGAAGGCTTCTATTACTTATTTGTCAATTGGGGATCATGTTGTCGGGGAGCCGATTCTGATTACAATATAAGAGTTGGGCGTTCTAAAAATCCAATAGGTCCTTTTTTAGACAAAAAAGGAATTGATATGGTTGATGGAGGAGGTTCTTTAGTTCTCGAATCGAAAGGAACTAAACGTGGACCTGGGCATGCTGGGATATGGAAAAATGAAAAGGCACAAGATATTTTAAGCTTTCATTACTACGATGCAAAACGTGATGGAATTCCCTTATACGGTGAACGAAAAATAGTTTGGAAAAATAATTGGCCAACAATAATGAATTAAACTTTACCATTCGTAATGCGTAGATCGGTGGTTCGAATCCACTTTCCGGCAAATTCTAAACTAAGCTTTGTAACATTTTAGCAGGGTAGTGCCGTTTCCAAGTTTTTATTAACGACTTGATCCCTGATTTCACAAACTTGCTGTTCGCACATGCCACATTGGTTAATACAACCAAGTTTTTCCCGGAGACTTTGAGTTGTGTTCGCACCTTCTTCAATAGCAAGGCGCAACTCTTTATCTGTTATTGCTTTACATACACAAACATACATCGCATTCACCAATTAAAATCGATAACTTTATGATAAATAGTTAAACGTAAATACGAATCATTGTCAATTGTATTAAATAAGTAAATATTAATCATAATGATTACTATTTAAAAAAATCTATATTTTACAATCACTTATGTGTTGATGTAGTTAAAAGATTAGCTATACTTTAAAGAATTGTTTTTAAATTTAGCTTCAGGAGAAACGTTATGAAAGGAGATAGTAAATCTATTGAATTTTTAAATGGTGTTTTGAAAAATGAACTGACAGCAATTAACCAATACTTTTTACATGCCAGAATATACAAGAATCAGGGGCTTAATAAGCTGAATGAGCATGAATATAAAGAGTCACTTGATGAAATGAAGCATGCAGATGAATTAATCGAACGTATATTATTTCTTGAGGGGTTACCAAATCTTCAGGATATAGGTAAGTTATTTATCGGTGAAAATGTTCCTGAGATGCTGAAGAATGATCTTATGATTGAGCAAAAGGCGCACTCATATTTGCTTGAGGGCGTTAAGTATTGCGAATCAAGTAGTGATTTTGTTACGCGTGAGCTATTCGATAAAATCCTTGAAGATGAAGAAAGTCATATTGATTGGTTAGAAACTCAACTTGATTTAATTGATAACGTAGGCTTACAAAATTACTCTCAATCAATGATGTAAAGCCACGATTACCTTGACTTTTTTCCATAGGATTAATTAAATTTTCATACCCCTGCAAGTGATATATACGCTATTATCACAAAATGAAATTAACTCCTATTTTTTTGGCAGGCGGCGGCGGTACGCGCTTATGGCCATTATCAAGAGAACACTATCCAAAACAATTTTTACAATTATTTGAAAATAATACGTTATTTCAAAATACACTTTTGCGTCTAGATGATATAGAAACCTCAATTGAGGTTTCATCTCCTGTAATTATTTGTAATGAAGCACATCGCTTTCTTGTTGTTGATCAGGCAGCACAAATTTCAAAAAAAATTGATCTTATTATTCTTGAACCTGAGGGTAGAAATACTGCACCTGCATTAACTGTTGCGGCATTAAATCAATATCAAAATTATGGAGACTCAATCATTATTATGATGCCATCTGACCATGTTGTAAAAGAAACAAAGCTATTTCATAAAGCGGTAGCAGCAGGAATTGAAATGGCTAATGATGATTATCTGGTTACTTTTGGGATCAAACCAACGCAGGCAGAAACGGGTTATGGTTATATTCAAACTGCAAAAAAAATACCAGCACAAAACAAGCAGGATATTTTTTCAATTGGTGGATTTACAGAAAAACCAGATAAAGCTCTAGCTGAAAAATACTTAAGTTCCGGTAGTTATTTATGGAATAGCGGAATATATATGATGAAGGCATCAGTGTGGTTAAAAAAAATCCAACAGCATCAAAAATCAATTTATGAGGCATCTAACAAAGCTTTTGAAAATGGAAAAGCAGATGGAGTATTTTTCAGATTAGATGAAAAATCTTTTTGTCAAAATCCAAATGATTCTATCGATTATGCGGTAATGGAGAAGTTATCAATTAGTGATAATGAAAAACTCGCAGTTCTGCCTGTTGATATTGGTTGGTCTGATGTTGGTGCTTGGTCATCTGTCATGAAAATTAAGAATAAAGACAAAAATAAAAATTACATAGAAGGAGATGTGGTTGTTGAGGAGACAAATAATAGTTTTATTAGAAGCGAACGCGGATTGATTGCAACAATTGGATGTGAAAATATGATTATAATCGATAGTGATGATGCGATTTTAATTGCTGATAAAAATAAAACACAAGATATTAAAAAAATTGTAAATCAATTAAAAAATAATGATAGAAAAGAATGTATAGCACATAGAAAAAACTATCGACCATGGGGTCACTATGACACAATTGATTCAGGTAAGAATTTTCAGGTTAAACGTCTAACTATCTATCCTGGTAAAAGACTCTCGTTACAACTACATCATAAACGCTCTGAACATTGGGTTGTTGTAAAGGGTGTGGCTACTGTAACAAAAGGCGAGGATAAGTTTGTATTAAATGAAAATGAATCTACGTATATTCCTCCCGAAACAATGCATCGTCTCGAAAATGCTAGTGATAATATTTTAGAAATTATTGAGGTACAATCTGGGTCCTACTTAGGTGAAGATGATATTGTTAGACATGATGACGATTTTGGGAGATAGTAAAAAGATGTTTATCTCAGGGATGTTTGAATAGTGAGTATTAAAATAGAGTTATCAGTTGGTGAGTTATTAGACAAAATTTCTATTCTCCAAATCAAGATTGAAAGAATCGATGATCCTTCAAAGTTGGTGAATATTAAAAAGGAGCTTGATGTATTGCTGACACTATGGGGAGATTCTGATTATTCAAACCACGATCTCGAATCAGAAAAAAATAAGTTAAAAGTAATTAATGAAGAACTCTGGGATATTGAAGATAAAATAAGAGATAAAGAGAGAAATCAGCTATTCGATAAGGACTTCATTGAATTGGCTAGAGCTGTTTACATCACAAATGATAAACGCGCAGATATTAAAAGAATAATTAATAGTAAAACTGGATCTGAGTTAATAGAAGAAAAATCTTATAGCGATTATTCTACGGAATAACAAATCTTATGAGTATCAATAAAATTCTCTTTATTGGTCTGAGTTCTGTGGGCGATGTAGTTATGACAACGCCCGTCTTAACATCTCTACAGAATGAATATCCCAAAGCTTTATTTGATATCGTTGTTGATAAGCGAGGAATTGAACTATATAAAAATTTTCCAAAGCTCAATAAGCTATATATAAAAGATAAAGACAAACCCCTAAGAGGAGCACCGGACTTACTATTACGATTATGGAAAAATCGTTATGACATCATTGTCGATGTAAGATCAGACGGACTTGCTTATTTACTACGAGCAAAAAAAAGATACACGAAGTGGTTCTCAAGAAGTTATGGCCCACATGCAATCGAAGATTTGATGGGAATTATAGCAACATTACATAAAGATAAGCCGATCCCACATACAAGTGTTTGGCCGGCTGAGCGTGATCGAAAATATGCAAAAAAGGAAATAGCAGTTTTTGATAATACGGATTTGTTGTTAGCTATTTCTACTGGCGATAGTCGTAAACCGGAAAAAACCTGGACAACAAATAAATTTGTTAATTTGTTAAATAAACACAGAGATAGCTTTACTGGCGTCATTTTTTTAGGCAATAGTTTTGAAGCAGAGGGAACCGAAGAGGTCGCAAGTAAAATTGATATGCCATATATTAGTACAATCGATAACAGTTTGTTGGAGGCAGCATCCTTACTTGAGAAATCCTGCTTATATATCGGACCTGATTCGGGTTTGGGGCATATAGCTAGTGCTGTTATGACACCTACTATTAGTTTTTTTAGTTTAATGAAGCCAGAGCGATATCGCCCGTGGGGTGATAGGGCTATTTGTATTTGCGGCTCTGATAATGATGCAAGAAATATTACGGTTGATGAAGTGAGTGCAGCAGTGCTTTCAAATCAAAAAAAAGGAGGAGTAACGTAAATGTGTCGTAATTTTATTTTTTTATTATTTTTATTTTCAACGCAAGTAGTCGCTGAATATAAAAATTTAGATGAAAAATCAAAGGATGTTTATGAATCTACCAGGCAATATACTTTCTCTTGGTTGTTCCAAAACGAAAGCGATATGAGACCTAGAGGAGGAACAACAAAGGGCAAGGAAGTAGATCTAAGTATAACTCCAAGTGATGCATGGAATCGTTTACAAGAATCCGACGTATCAAAATTCGAGCGCGATCGACGCGCAATACTTGCAATGATTGGAGGATATAGAACAAGTTTTGATTTTATTGAAACTGTTGGATTTAATCCAACATACAAACCTGCAGCACCTTATCAATCCTGGGGAACAGAATATGTGTACCTAGTTGAGGATCAAGGAGATTTTATCAGTCTGCAACATGTCATTGTGATGTTTATTAAAATGCCAGATAAATCAATATCAGATGCAGTGGTCATAAAACACTGGCGACAAGACTGGCAATATGAGGATATTAATCTTAATGTATATGTAGGAAATAATACTTGGAAAAAAAAAGAATTTGCTAAAGAAGATATTGCAGGAACTTGGTCGCAATCTGTCTATCAGGTCGATGATTCACCGCGTTATCAATCCACAGGCCATTGGCAACATAAAAACAATTACTCTAGTTGGTTAAGTCAAGAAACATGGCGTCCATTACCAAGAAGAGAATTTAGTGTAAGAGATGATTATGATGTTTTAATTGGAACAAATCGACATACAATTACCCCATTTGGTTGGGTACAGGAAGAGGAAAATTTAAAAGTAAAACTTCTACAAAATAATAGTAATGAGATAGATAAGATTTTGGCTAAGGAGATTGGTTTAGCTAGATATGAACATATTGTGAATCATGACTGGAAAGCTGGTGATGAATATTGGACTAAAACAACTCCATTTTGGAAGGAGGTTAGAGATATCTGGAATACTATTCTTGAAGATACTAAAGTTTTAGTAGTTAAAAAAACTATAGAAAATAAGTCTCTTTATGAATCAATGTTCAAAATGGCAGATAATTCTACTAATAATGAATCACAACCATTGAATAGAAAAGAAATAGAATCAATACTTAATCGTTATATAGATATTGTTGAGAAATAAAGATTTTTATTTAGGAATTATTGTTAAATTCGTTAACAGGAGAGGCTTTGATTATGTCTAATTTTGAAAAATTTGACCTTAGAGATGGGACTCATATCCGTTTTACTAAAACAGGAAAAGGTGAACCACTAGTACTACTACACACCATAAGGAATCGTCTGGAATATTTTGATCTCGTTATACCTTATCTAAAAGACAATTATACTGTTTATGCAATTGATCTTCCTGGTTTTGGCGATTCACCTGTCAATAAAAATACTAATTATGATCAATCATTTATGACGGATGTAGTTATTGATTTTATAGAGCAGAATGACTTATCTAATGTAACTCTAGCAGGGGAATCAATAGGTGGTGTCCTCCCATTGACAGTTGCTAATAAAATTTCAAATAGGATTAATAAAATTTTCTCTTTCAATCCTTATGATTACGATAAAAAATTTGGTGATGGCGTCAGACGCGGTAATTTAATAGCACGTTTTATTATTTGGAGTATGAGTTTACCTATGCTTGGTAATTTTTTCTCAATGTTAGAAAGTAAAATAGTACTATGGCTTATTTTTATGGGTGGAGTGCATAATAAATCTGCTATTACGAATAAATATTTGTCAATTTTGACCTCTTCAATTTTGAAATCAGGAAATTTATATCATTTAAGAAATGTATTTCTAAATTTTCACTCTTGGACTGAAGCAAAGAAAGTTTATAAAAACATTAAGGTGCCAATAAAATTAATTTATGGAAAATATGACTGGTCAAACGATATAGAAAGAAATGAAACTATGCATTTATTAGGATTAAACCAGTATATTACATTGGATAATGTTGGGCACTTTTCATTTCTTGAGGCACCAGAAAAGATAGCTGAAATAATTAATAAAGTATGATGCGAATAAAAAATTGTTACAACCTGTCTATGACAAATAAATCATAAAAGTTTTTTTTATAAATTTGTCCAAGTTTTTTCTAGGAGTTTTTTTTATCGTCTTAGACAACTAAATCATAAATTTTTTTTCTAGAAATTTGTCCTAGTTTTTTCTAGGAAAAATTTTAATAGATAGTAAGTTAATGATTGACAATAATTAATCGAACACTATTATCGTTCTGTACTTTCTTAATTTAAAAAAAGTTTTAAAATTATTTTTTTGTGGAAGGAAAAATTTTGTGAGGCATTTTTCTTTTTTAAAATTCATCTATTGCTTTTCGATTGCTTTTTTAATTGCTTTTTCGAAAATTGCGTTGGGTGGAGATGCTGAGGCAGGTAAGATTAGATACGCTCAAAATTGTGGGAATTGTCACGGACCAGCCGGAATGGGACTTGCAAGTTATCCCAAAATATCTGGAAAAGAGATCCCCTACATAATTGAGAGACTAAAAACATACAGGTCTGGTAAAAAGATTGGCTCAAATTCCGCATTAATGATCATGATGGCAAAAACTTTAACAGATGAAGAAATTGCAAATTTAGCTGAATATTTAAAAGATGCAAAATATGAGAATTAATAATATTAAGGAGAAATTAAATGATTAAATTTTGCAAAGTTTTTCCATTCATAACATCTGTCTGCATGTTATTTGGAATAGTCTTTCATGCTAACGCAGCTGAACATGCTGGTGGTATGAATGTTCCATCAATTAAATCAGACGCGGTAATGACTGGACTTGAAAATCCATGGGACATGGCTTTTTTGCCTGACGGCACCATGTTTTTTACAGAAAAGTGCAAAGGACTTTCTGTAAGAACAAGTTCTGGTAGTGTGAATAAGCTATACGGTATGAAAGATACCAAAGGCTACAATGCTGCTGGTAAGGATCTTTTCTGTGATGGCCAAGCTGGTATGTTAGGTGTTGTTGCAGATAGAGACTTTGACAAGAATCGTACACTTTACGTTTATTCAACGTCTACCAAATATCATGGTTCAGGTTGCAAAACTAACTTCGAGAAGTGTGACGGTAACATCGTTATGCGTTTTAAAGTAAGTTCAGATCTTAAAAAGGTTTCTGACCGTACCGATATCGTTAAAGATATTCAATACAAGCCATTCGAGTCAAACCAACCATTCGGTGGTCCTGGTGCTCATAATGGTGGTCGTTTACGTATTGGCCCCGGAGGATATCTTTGGGTAGCTGGTGGCGATCGTCACAGAGGTGTTTGTCCTCAAGATGGTAAATTACTATGCGGTAAAGTCTTGAGAATCGATGGCGACGGTAACGCACATCCTGATAATAATCCTCCTGCAGGTTTTGACGCACGAATCTATACCTATGGTCATAGAAATGTACAAGGTATCGATTTTCGTCCAAGCGATGGTCGTGCATTTACTGCAGAACATGGTCCATGGCATAACGACGAAATTACTGGCTTAGTAAATGGTGGTAATGCTGGTTGGGACCCTGCTGAAAAAAGAGGCGGTAGAAGTGCATGCCCAGATAAGTATTGTGGTTATGAACCAAACCAAATGGATGGAATGGATCCTGCGGTTCGTGCTGCTTATACTCCAATGAGTGATACACGTTTTGATGATCTAATGCCAGCTGCATGGAACAATAATGGTTTCTCACAAGGCACAGGTTCAGCTGCGTTCTTAAAAGGCAGCAACTGGGGTGTTTATGAAGGTCGTTTAGCCGTTGGTATTATGGGTATTGCTTTTGGCGATACACCAGCAGGCTCGCGTATTGATTTGATTGGCCTTTCAACTGACGGCTTGGGAATAAATGGGATTGTGCGCATGCCGCTCGGTTTCACAAAGCGTTTCCGTGGTCTTGTAATGGGTCCAGATAATGCGTTATACGCTTCTACAGATGAAGGTGAAATTTATAAAATTTCAGCATCAACTAAGTAAATTTAAGTAAGTAAACCTACAGTTAGGAAAACTTTTAACTTGCGCCACAATAGTGGCGCAAGTTTTTTTTCAAATTTTATATTCGTAAATTCTATTACCGTTCACTAAAATCTAGTTATTCAAAATAAACCGAAAAAAGGTTTGTATGGAGAGACTGTCGCCTCTTCAATTGAATACCCAACATCTGCTACAACAGTAGAGAGGGACACAGCCTGAAGTGTTCCGGTAACCCATTTAGGGAATTGAATCCCCTCGGCTTTCAAACCAGTCGCCGATTTAACATAGATTATTTGATTTGCTGGTGGCGGAGGTACGTGTATACACGCGCCATGATAGGGTACTAATAAAAATTCTGTCACATTATCTCCATCAAAAGCTATTGGTGCGATATAGCCGGCAATTTTTATTTCTTTATTGTTTAGATCCATATTAATGAGCCCACTTTTACCTTGCATCTCTTTCATTGACTTCATATTGTCAAGGAAATTATCTAGCTCCTCTTTTGATCCATTAAACTCTGATATGTTAGGCACACCTATGATTTCAGTATTTTTATTCAGATTTATTTTAGCCTCTTGCCCATTAGTTGGGGATAAGTCACCCCATGATATAACAGTAGGTTCAGCAAATGATAAATTACTAAAAATAAATACAATAGATACCAAAAGAAATTTAATTATGTGCCTACTCATATTTTTTAACCTCGAATCATAAGCCCATCTGACAGTGAAGTTCTATATGCCCGTAGTGCCGGTATAATTCCGGCTAGAACTGCAGCACCCATTATCGTGACCATGAGTATTATTTCATTCCACTTGGGTAATGTGATATCTAAATATAATCCAGTAAGGTTCTCGATAAACGGCTGAATAATAAACAGAGTGCTATAAAGACTAAAAAATCCAATTACTACTCCAAGAAATGCGATTGTTGTGGCTTCGGCGGTAAACAATGTAAAAATTTGAATAGGTTTAGCGCCAATTGCACGTAAAATTGCCATTTCTCTGCGACGTTCGTTTAGTGAAGCAAGTATCGAAATAATCATTCCCAATATAGCGGTAAGAACAACCAAAGTAGAGATAATAAGTAATACTTTTTCTATATTACCTATCATTGACCATAATTCTCCAAAAACAACCCCAGGAAGAATAGCTATTATAGGTTCTTGTTTATAAGTATTGATCCATCTTTGGAGTGAGAACGTTGTCATTCTACTTTTGAGGCCTACATATACTGCCGTAGCTGCTTTGGGACTAAGATCTATTTTACGTAATTCTTCAGCAGATTTTTTATTGTTCTGATCAGAGTAAGCACCTGTCTCCCATCCAAGATGAATAGCTTCGATAGCTTCCATACTAACATGCACAACTCTATCAACTGGTGTTCCTGTGGGCGCAAGAATACCCGACACTCGAAAAGGCGTATCACCATGATCTTTACCTATACTAACGGGACCAGTGCCATGTGCCAGTATGATTTCATCATCAATTTTATAGTTCAACGTTCGCGCAACTTCAGCCCCAAGAACAGCGTCAAATAGATCTGAGAATTTATATCCTTCAACGAATTGAAGAGGAATATTGCGACGGTACCGAAATCTTTCAAAATATTCACTGCTTGTACCAACTACACGGTAACCTCGGTGTGAGTCACCAAGTGCAATTGGCACGATCCATTTTACTTCGTCTCGCTTTTTAATATCTTCCACTGTTTTCCATGTAACATTTGCTGTCGCATCGCCAATATGAAAAACTGAATAGAGAAGTAGTTGCACACCTCCGGTACGGGCACCGACTACCAAATCTGTTCCGGATATTGTATTTATAAAACTTGTACGTGCTGATGATCTTACTTTTTCTACTCCCAAAAGCAGCATTACAGAAACTGCAATAGATAAGATAGTTAGTATAGTCGTGAATTTACGATTCATTAGACTCTGCCATGCTAAGCGCAGGATGATCATTTAATTTTTTCCTTTTCTACAGAGATATCGCTTATTTTTTCAATTTCAATTAGTCGATCAAATCTTTTAGCAATATGTGTATTGTGGCTTACCATTAGAAGCGAAGCACCAGTTTGCTCTTTTTGTTTAAACAGTTGATTTAGAAACTCATTCTGGTTTTCTTCATCCAATGAGGAGGTTGGTTCATCCGCAATAATAAGTTCAGGAGATCCGATGAATGCCCGAGCAGCAGCAACACGTTGCTGTTGACCAATTGATAACGTAACTGCTTTTTGGGTTCCTAATGTTTTACTAGCAATACCCAGTGTATCTAAAAGTTGTTTCGCCTCGGAATTGATTTTAGATTGTATTTTGCCAGCGGCTTGTCTACGAGCAGGTGAGAAATACAAAGGTAGAAGGACATTATCAATTGCTGATAGATAAGGCACCAGATTGAATTGTTGAAATATAATTCCCATATGATCTGATCGAAAACGGTCTCTTTCCGAATTAGACATACTTTCAATATTCTCACCCAATATTTGAGTAGTTCCTTTTTGAGGCCTCAGTATGCCACAAAGCAGGCTAAGCAAAGTTGATTTTCCTGAACCGGATGGACCTACAAGAATCCCACTTTCATTTTTTTTAAGTTGAAAATCTTTAATTTTTATTTGGAAATCGTTTTTCGTTGACCCCCAGCAAAAATCTAAGTTCGATAAGCGTACAGCCGGATTATCATTATGTTCGGACAGCATCACTGCAAATTTATCGTTATTTGATAAAAGTTGGAAGCTTAATTTTTTTCATGTCGCTTTCCCATTCAATTGCGTTTTGGCCCGATTCAGAAATTATCTCAACTTCGATTTCCTTTGCTTTTGGAAATAATTCAAAGAATGTCGTTTCGAGATTTGTGAGTCGCTTGGGATCTGAACATGTCATCTTCCATATAACATGAAATCCTGAATGGGTTTCACTGTGACCTTCTTCGATTTCAAATTCTGCCGAATTTTCATCAATTTTACAGTTTGCTTCGGAAGATGGAAAAAAAATTCCTGCTGCATCTTGTAACTCTGAAAGCGCGTTTTCAATCGCAACTTTTTGTTTATTGTTTTTAGGGGCGTGTTCAAAACCAATAATGTCGTTAGCTGGGGATTCTAGTTCCATTTGTACATTTTGACCCTCCACAGCAATTTTCAGTATGCTCACACCATGTTCATGGCTATCAAGTTGTCGTTTTTCAGTAGCATGCTCTGAATGATGATCATGATCATGGTCATGATCATGATTATCCTCTGCATATCCCGAATATACTCCACAGAAACAAGCGATTGATGTTCCTATCAGTAAACGATGAATATTTTTCATAACAGATACTCCTTAAAATTTTCCTAATTAGCTAATTTATCGAAGAATTCATAAATTCTGTTGAAATTTAATAACTTAGAATTATAGCATATTGACAACATATCTTGTAATGTAATAACATTACAAAATGGATAAAGAAAACTCATTTAAACGAGAGCAGACGTCACATTCTCATCAACACAACGATTGCATTTCAAAAGCAAAGACTCGATTTCTTGAGCGATTAAGAGAACGGGGTAAAGCTATTGGTACGAACGACGAACCAGTACTAAATCTCTTGTTAAGTAATCACGGAATATTTAGTGCCTATGATATTGCAGAAAAAATATCGGAGTCTGGAAAACGGGTTCGACCAATACAGATATACCGTTCGTTAGAAAAACTCATCAACCTCGGTCTTGTTCATCGTCTTTCTACTATGAATGGATATATTGCGTGTTTTGAAGATGGTGAGTGCGCTACCGGGCAATTTTTTATATGTACTGAATGTGAAAGCGTTAAAGAAATAGATAGTCAGTTATTAGATAGAGAAATTCTAGGTTCAGCCCAGGAAAATAATTTCTCAATCGCAAGTAAAAATATTGAAGTACTCGGATTGTGCGGTCATTGCCAGCACACCTCAAACTAGTATCGATATATCACACAGTTATGCAGGACTTATTTTTAAGCCCGCCTATTTTTAATATTAAGGGGATTTTAGTATGAAATTTTATGTTGTTAGCATGTTTTTGGTTGTCAGTGGTTTTATACATAGTGTGTATGCTGAGGAGACTTCTGCACTTGAGGAATTAACTGTATCAGCAAGACCAATTGGTTTACAAAGCGCAGAGAATCTTTCTTTACCTATCAGTATTTTAGATGGCTTGGATCTTAGAAATAGTCAGGACTCGACCATAGGAGAAACGCTATCAAACATTCCAGGCGTAACAACGGATCGTTTTAGTCCATTAGCCAGCAGACCGGTAATTAGAGGGCTTGCGGGATCAAGAGTACTTATTTTAGAAAATGGGGTTGGAGCAATGGATGTTACCACTATTAGTGCAGATCATGCTGTAACTATTGAACCCATTCAAGCTGAAACAATAGAGATATTTAGAGGTCCTTCAACTTTACTTTATGGTAGTGAGGCATCAGGCGGATTAATTAATGTTGTGACGAATCGTATTCCAGAAATTGTTCCTGAATTTAGAAATACTTTTCACTCTAGTTATGGCGATAATCAAAATGAGAAATTATTTTCAATACAAAGCGAGGGTGGTCAGGATAAATGGGCATATCATCTTGATAGCACTAAACGTCATGCAAGAGAATACTCTAGCAGTAAAAAGCAGATTGAAAATAGTGATTATGAAACATTCAATTTTAATGTTGGGACTTCTTATGTTGACACCTGGGGATTCTTAGGCGCTAGCATCGGATACTTCGAGTCTACACATGGTGTTCCACTCAATCCTGATGACCCTTCTGAGCTGCCATTTTTAGAAACAGAGCAAAACCGTTTTGATCTATCTGGTAAAATTATTGAACCATGGTCTGGAGTAGAAGTTGTTACACTGCAAGCCGGTTATAATGATTACACTCATACGGAGTTTGAAGATGTCGGGGAAGCTGGGACAGTATTTGATAATGAGGAATTCAGCACTCGTATTGAAGTTACTCATGCACAAGTTGGCAAACTAAAGGGTGCGTTTGGAACACAGTTTGGTTTTAGAAATCTGAGCGCTGTCGGCGAAGAGGCGTTTATTCCCAAAACTAAAACGAATAGCGTAGCTGCATTTATTCTAGAAGAAATAACTCTTACTGATTCGACATATCTGGAAATTGGCGGACGTTATGAGCATAAAGAAGACAATCCAAATAATGCTTCAGAAGTTACCAATGATATGTTTAGTATTTCTACAGGATTAAATTGGAATTCTGATCAAAATATGTCACTGGGTATCAATATTGGTCGAAGCCAACGTGGTCCGTCAGCAGATGTATTGTTTGCAAATGGTCCTCATGTCGCAACAGGAACATTCGAAGTAGGGGACGCTAATCTAGACGTAGAAACATCTAATACACTAGATATTATATTAGGCAAGTCCTACAAAGCTTGGCAATGGAATATCAATCTGTTTGCAAACTATGTCGAAGATTTCATTTTTTTAGAAGGACAAGATCTTGATAATGATGGTTCCGTTGATGAAGTTAACGAGACAAATACAGGGACAGGTGAGTTTCAATTGCATCATGTCGAACAGGATGATGTGACAATGTATGGTTTTGAGGTTTCTCTGGATACCAATATTTTTGATGGAAACATTGGTCAATTGGATTTGAATCTATTTAGTGATTATGTGCGAGCTGTACGTAGTAATGGAGATAATATCGCAAGAATATCTCCAGCAAGATTTGGTAGCGGCTTGAGTTATAACTATAAAAAATTCGATGCAGGGATCAATTTGACAAACGTTTTAGCGCAAAAAGATAATGCTACTCTTGAAACAGCCACTGGCGGTTATGCGGTTTTAGATATGAATGCTAATTATAATTTAATGAGCGGCAAACAGGATGCGAATATATTTCTAAAAATGACTAACTTACTAGATGAAGACGGGCGTATGCACACCTCTTTTATAAAGGACCGTGCACCTATTATGGGAAGATCGGTTATCCTCGGTTTTCAGGTAACTTTTTAGCGCAGCGAAGTTAAATGGAATACCTGATTAAAAATAAAAAGATTTTAGAACTAGGATCAGCACAAAAAATATCTGATAAATTTGCGATCAGTTTATCAGCTGTTTGTGCTGCACACTGTTTTTTTGTACCAGTTCTCCTGGTACTGTTTTCGAATTATGAATCTATTCAATATGACAATGAGCTAATACATTTCTTATTTTTGTTAGTAACGGTACCAATTAGCTTCTTTGCATTAATGTTGGGTCTTAAGAATCATAAAAAACCTTTATTTTTTGTTGCAGGCTTAGCAGGTCTATCTATTCTCATTGCGGCATTAATACTGGGCGAGGCAAGATTAGGTGAGCTGGGAGAGAAGTTAGTAACATTGTTTGGTTCAATTATTGTTGTTTTTGCACATTTTAAAAACTATCAAACCTGCATTCAAATAGAGTGTTCTTGTCATGATGAGTTAAATCAAATTGTTTAAGAAGCAGTCTCTAATAATTACTCGTTTTTGATAATCATTACACATTAACTATTCTGAGTATTGATTAATGAGTACTCAGTCTATCAATAAGTTGGGAGTCTTATGAACAAACAGAATAAGTTGCCAGTCACAGTTCTATCTGGTTTTTTAGGCGCAGGCAAAACAACGGTGCTTAGTCATATATTAAATAATCGTGAAGGTAAAAAAGTCGCAGTTATTGTAAATGATATGAGTGAAATAAATATTGATTCATCTATTATAAAAAATGAAGTAACACTAAATCATAGTGAGGAAAAGCTAGTTGAAATGAGCAATGGATGCATTTGTTGTACATTACGTGAGGATTTACTAATAGAAGTAGGAAAATTAGCCCAAGATGGACGTTTTGATAATTTAGTTATTGAATCTACTGGTATATCTGAACCACTACCTGTAGCTGAAACATTCACGTTTGCAGATGAAGAAGGTATTTCATTATCAGATGTAGCATCATTAGATACGATGGTTACTGTTGTCGATGCAGTTAATTTCTTAAAGGATTTTGAAGAGGCAAAATCATTAAAAGAAAAAGGTGAGTCACTTGGTGATGAGGACGAGCGAAGTGTTTCAGATTTACTCATTGATCAAGTCGAATTTGCCGATATAATTTTGATTAGTAAAACCGATTTAGTTAAATCCTCAGATGTAGATCGTCTTACCGCTATTCTTAAAACGTTAAACACCAAAGCTCGTATCACTCCTATCATGAATGGAAAAATAAAAGTTGATCAAGTATTAAATACAGGTTTATTTGATTTCGAACAAGCTCAACAATCTCCAGGTTGGCTTAAAGAGATGCGCGGTGAGCATATCCCTGAAACAGAAGAATATGGAATTAGTAGTTTTAGTTATGCTGCCAGACGCCCATTTTATCCTGAAAAGTTTTATACATTTCTTCATAGCACAGAAGATTATGGCAAATTGATTCGTTCTAAAGGATATTTTTGGTTAGCGACTCGCCCACAATTTGCCGGTCACTGGAGTCAGGCAGGCGGTATTTGTGAATATGGGTACGCAGGCATGTTTTGGAAAGCTGTTCCCAAAGAAAATTGGCCTACCGATCAAGATTATTTAGATTCGATAGCTGAGACTTGGGTGGAGCCATTTGGTGATATGCGTCAAGAGCTTGTATTCATTGGTCAAAATTTAGATCAGAGTGCAATAACCGATGCATTAGATAACTGTCTTTTAAGCGAAGATGCCGTACTTAAAGGAAAGGAATATTGGGCAACATTTACTGATCCATTTCCTAAGTGGGAGACTAAATGAGCGCCGTATCAACTGTGAAGTCAGAAGCTACACGGTGTTTTAATTCCCGTAATGCTGCGATCAATGATCATCCTTCAATCCTTACTGATATTTTTCAAGAGAATATTAACATTGCTATTTGGGAACGAGATTTAAGTACTGATATAAAAAGTTGTGTTGATAAATTTCTGCAATCACATAGTGATTATCAAAGTAGTTTAATTGTAAAGCCAGACACTGTTTATAATAAGCTGATTGAGTCTGAAAATGCACTTATTAATGCACAAGCATTTTGTAAAGACATTTCAGAACTGGTAGAAATGTTTTGTGTGTTGTTTGATCTTGAGAGAGTCGGTTTACGATTAACAGTTTTAGATAATGCTATGTGTCCACGATTCCATACAGATAGAGTTCCCTGCCGATTAGTTTCCACATACCACGGAGTTGCCTCAGAATGGTTAGCACACAACTTGGTGGATCGAAGTAAACTTGGCAGAGGAAATAATGGTCAGCCAGATGCAGACTCAGGACTTTTTCAAAGCGAAGAAGATATTAGTAGATTAAATATAGGTGATGTTGCGATATTAAAAGGCGAGTCATGGGAAGGAAATGAAAATGCTGGATTAGTACATCGATCACCACAAGTCCCAACTAATCATAAACGATTTTTACTAACTCTGGATTATATTTAGATACTAAATTTTACTCCAGTTACCGTATGTTTAGTATAAGTAATACGGGAGAAATTATCGCTTATACTGACTGGGACAGAAGGCACGACTTACTTTTTCTGAACGAAGTTTTAGATGTTTTGTTTTCCTTGAGCTAACTCTCTTTCTCCATAAGTTAAATGAACTTCTTTTTAGGTTACTTCGCATTAATTTTATAACTGAGGTTTCATTTAAACCATAGTTTGTTTTAATAGCCTCAAAGGGCGTACGATCTTCCCAGGCCATTTCAATAATCCTTGATAGATCTGAAATAGAGAATTTTTTTATCATACTATTTCTTAACTAAACTCCTGCACCCATGTAGAGAATACCGCTGCCATAAATTAAACCAGAAAATAAAAATATAACAAAAGTATAACCAAGTACTTGACGCATACGTAAACCAGTTATTGCGAGTATCGGTATTAACCAAAAAGGTTGAATCATATTGGACCACTGATCACCATAAGCCACCCCAAGAACAACAATTGCTGGGTCGACATTAAGTGATAATGCTGCTTCAATCATGATTGGACCTTGTACCGCCCATTGACCACCTCCGGATGGAACAAACATATTAATAAAACCACCTGAGAGGAATGCAAAAAAACCAAGTGTTTCAGGTGTTGCAATGGAGATAATCCAATCAGAGATGACCTTCATTAATCCCGTCGTTGCCATTAATCCCATAATTCCTGAATAAAAAGGATACTGAAGAATGATTGGACCTACCGTACCTGCTGCGTTATTAACTAGTTTTATATAATGCATGGCTGAATTTGCAAGTAACAATCCAAAGGCTAGAAATGTCCAACTAACAATATCTAAAGTTAAAGAAAATCCTCTGATTGTGTATACAACAGCAATATAAATAAATATTGCTGTAGCTAAAAAAATACTTAAAGATCTATGATTTTCGAATTTTTCTATTAGCGTTGTGTTATTTGTTTTTTCTTCAGATTTCACGTGATTATCTGTCAAAAGGTCGGGGTCTATCTCAATGATATCCTCTTTTTTGGGTCTCATAAGAGGACAAATTATTGTAATCATTGCTAACCCAATTAATGCGAGCACTATATTAACTGGCGAGAGTATTGTTTCTGTAACTGGGATGATACCGATCTTGCTTTCTAAGAGATGCCCGGGAGTCGCAACAAATAATGCCGATGAGGATGAGTAGCCCATATGCCAAATAACATATCCTGAATAAGCTGATGCGACTAATAACGGGTAATGTATTTTAAAGGGTTTTTTCAAACATTCTTTTGCAACACTGCGCGCTACAATAGCACCGATAATTAATCCAAAGGACCAGGCGCATAGACTTGCAACACCTGCAGTAAATGCTACTAGTGAATACGCTTGTGATGCTGTATTTGGTAACTGACCTATTCGCGTAAGAAAATTCTGAACCAATTCTGTGTGCGCTAAAGAGTGTGCACCAATCATGATAATGGTTATTTGTGCTGTAAAGGTAAATAACATCGAGAGTCCATCACCCCAAGCTACTAATGCAGAGGAGGGTGTGGCGTCAGTTAAAACTAAAGCAGATAAAAAAGTGATTATTGAAAGTATGATTACAAATATAAATGCATCAGGATAATAGCGCTCAACAAAAGCTACAAAAGGACGAGCCAAGATTTGAAATATCTTCATGAAGTTTTATTTTTTTTATTATAATTTACAGTTCTAAAATAAATAATTACTTCATTGTTGGCATAGAGAATTCTTTTCCTTCTCGAACACCTGCAGATGGCCATCTTTGTGTAATTGTTTTCCGTCTAGTATAGAATTTCACACCATCAGGCCCGTATGCAAATAAATCACCAAACAATGAACGTTTCCAGCCTCCAAAACTATGGTATGAAACTGGTACAGGTAGGGGGATGTTAATACCTACCATACCCACCTTTATTTGATCTGAAAAATACCTTGCCGCTTCACCATCGCGAGTGAAAATACAAGTACCATTGGCGTACTCATGATCGTTAATAATATCCATTGCTTCTTGCATATTATTAGCTCTAATAACCTGTAGTACTGGACCAAAAATTTCTTCTTTATAGGAAGTCATACTTGGTGTTACGTTGTCGATTAGTGTAGCGCCGAGAAAAAAACCATTCTCGTATCCTTTAACTTTTATATCACGACCATCGACAGCAATGGTTGCACCCTGATCTTCAGCACTTTTTATATAGGAGGCGACTTTATTTCTATGGTCTTCTGTTATTAGCGGACCAAAGTCATTACTACTTTCATTATAGGCACCCACTTTGAGTGTTTTCATTGTTTCTTTCATTTTAGAAATAAAGTTATTACCAACTTCATCTCCAACAACAATGGCAACAGAAAGCGCCATACAGCGTTCACCGCTAGAACCAAAAGCGGCACCAATTAATTGATTAACAGCATTATCGATATCAGCATCCGGCATAACAATTGCGTGATTTTTAGCTCCACCTAATGCCTGACAACGCTTACCATTAGCTGAAGCAGTAGTGTAGATGTACTCAGCAACTGGCGTTGACCCCACAAAACTTATTGCCTCAACACGGGGGTCAAATAGCAAAGTATCAACTGCCTCTTTCCCTCCATTCACAACATTCAACACGCCCTTTGGAAGGCCGGCTTCGTGAAGTAATTCTGCAATGTATAGTGTTGAGCTAGGATCTCGCTCAGACGGTTTTAGAATAAAACAATTACCACAAACTATTGCCAGTGGGTACATCCACATTGGAACCATTGCAGGGAAGTTAAATGGTGTGATACCTGCCACAACACCCAATGGTTGAAACTCACTCCAACAATCTACAGATTGACCAACATTCTTACTGTGCTCACCCTTTAATATTTCAGGAGCAGAGCAGGCGTATTCGACATTTTCAATTCCCCTTTGAAGTTCACCCATAGCATCATGCGATATTTTACCGTGCTCTTCGCCGATAAGTTCACAGATTTTTTTTGCATTTTTCTCAAGTAACTCTTTAAAACGAAACATAACTCTTGCACGTTTAACAGCGGGAGTATTTCTCCATTCAGGAAATGCAATTTGAGCTGCAGCGATTGCTTCTTCAACCGTCTTTTTATTTGCAAGTTCAATTTTTCTGCTTACTTCACCATTTGAAGGATTGTAGATATCTTGTGAGGAACCACCACCATATTTTATTTCACCATTTATTAAGTGGCCAACTATTTTTGCAGAATTATTTTTATCTTTTATCGCGCTTACCATTTTTTAGACCTTACCACGCTGGAGGATTACAATTTTGTCCTTTATCTGGATTACACTTATCTTCTTTTGAATCTTCTTTATTTTCTTTTGCTTCTACTGGAGGATTACAATTTTGTCCTTTATCTGGATTACACTCATCTTCTTTTGAGTTATCTCCACTATGTTTATGACCATCTGCGACCATATAGCCATTGCTAAACAAATTATTATCTAGTGGATTTTCAGTAGCATTAGTGAACATAAAAAATGCAAAACTAACAATAAAACCACCACCTAGTAATTTAGCCAATAATCCGATTCTATTTTTTGCTTTCATTATTTTTTCCTATTTGAATTGTACTTAGCTCTAAAAGCGTCATAAAGTACAGGTAAACTTACTACATGTCTAGATAATGCTAGCCCACATCTGATTGATTGATTCTTACTTATTTGGCATTAAATGTTGGAGCCCATCTCAGGCAGATTCCTTAATTTCGTCCGGGGCAGACAATGTATCAGTCAATTCATTTAGTGTGTCACGGAGTTCATAAAATTCTTTATCATTAAGACCTGTTTTACATGCAACCTGTTCTTGCAATTTAGCAACAGAGTGCTCAAGGTCTGAACCTTCTTTCGTTAAGTAGATAAATGTACGTCGTTCATCTTTTTTATCGCGCTGTCTTTTAATAAACTTAATTGATTGCAATCGCTTAAGCATAGAGCTAATTGTCGGTGCATCTAATTTTAATGTTTTTGCCAATTCGTTAACTGTTATGCCATCTTTTTGCCAAAGTACCAGCATTACTAGATACTGAGGATAGGTTAATCCAACCGTTCCAAGGCGTTTTCGGTATGTACGAATAATTGAATTTGTTGCTGCATACAGTGCAAAACACAATTGGTGGTCGAGAAGTAAGTTATCGTATCGGGTCATTGTTTTTTGCGTTATTTTATCTATCTATTCTAGCATAAAAGTAATTTTTTTTTGTAGTGTATAAATATCGCGCTAAACTAGTCATTATGAAACTAACGGATTGTTATAATTTCCATGATTTTAGAAAGCTTGCCAAGCAACGCTTACCCTCGCCAATATTTCATTATATAGATGGTGCGGCAGATGACGAAGTAACATATCGTCGTAACACCAAATCATATGATGATGTGGATTTGGTGCCTAATGTGCTAGCAGGGGTTGAGAACATAGATCTCTCAACGACCATTTTTGGAAAAAAAATTAAGTTACCTTTTTATTGTGCTCCAACTGCCTTACAAAGATTATTTCATTATGAAGGGGAGCGTGCGGTAGCAAAGGCTGCACAAAAACATGGAACAATGTTTGGTATTTCCTCATTAGCCACGGTGAGTGTTGAGGAAATAGCTGAGATATCAAATACGCCAAAAATGTTTCAATTTTATTTCCATAAGGATCGTGGTTTAAACGATAGTATGCTTGAGCGCGCTAAGGCTGCTAAATTTGATGTTCTTGCTTTAACTGTCGATACAATCACCGGAGGGAATCGCGAGAGGGATCTTAGAACCGGATTTACTTCTCCACCAAAATTAACTCCATCTAGTTTGCTTAGTTTTATTTCAAAACCGATTTGGACATTTAATTACCTGACTAAACCGAAATTTGAGTTGCCGCATTTGCAGGACTATGTTGGTGAGGGTACAAATATTTCAATTTCAATCGGAGAGTATTTTTCTACCATGCTTGATCAAACTGTTAATTGGAAGGATGCTGAAAAGCTTTGTTCAAAATGGGGTGGTCATTTTGCGCTCAAGGGAATAATGAGTGTTGAAGATGCAAAAAGGGCAGCTGATATTGGGTGCACGGGTATTATGCTATCAAATCATGGCGGACGTCAGCTGGATGGATCGAGAGCACCATTTGATCAGTTGGCTGAAATTGTTGATGCTGTTGGCGATAAGATTGATGTCATATGTGAGGGTGGTATCCAGCGAGGCACACATATTCTAAAGGCATTATCAATTGGTGCAAAAGCGTGCTCCGGTGGACGATTATATCTTTATGCATTAGCTGCAGCAGGACAAAAGGGTGTGGAGAGGGCATTAGATCTCTATCGCGCTGAGCTTGAGCGTGACATGAAGTTAATGGGCCGTACCTCAATCAATCAACTGAGCCGTGACAATTTAAAATTTCGTTAGATATAGCAACAGGGGTTCTGCAACCCGAAACAATTCAAATATTACAATTTCAGGTTATTTCATTAAAAAAACCTAGACAAATACCCTAATTGTCTATATTTCTAGTAATATTCTAGATTTAAATTAGAATAAATATAGAACTTATATCATATCTGTGTAGACTCACTCCTCATAAAGTATCCATAAATAAATATAAATAAATATAAATAGAGGAAGACAACATGAACGCACTAAATAAGATTTCACTATACGGTTTATCTGCTGTGCTTTTATTCGCACTTGCTGTAACCGCTAATGCATCAGCAATAATTGATGCGCAATCAAAAATAATTACAACTAGTCAAAAGTAACATCCGTAACATTCGGGGAGGGAGAGATGGAAACGTTAAATAGAATATCACTAATTGGCTTATCAGGTGTCGCACTCTTTGCTGCCATATTAACGATCAGTAAACCGCTATTACCTAATCAGCAGTTTAATGAAAAGCTAAGTCGCGATATTACAATTGATTCAGGCGGCACTGTGTTAAACAAGCCAAATGAAATTAAAGTTTCTATTGAAACCCCAAGCGAATTTATCTTTGTTACTGACAGGCCCAAATACTGGTTGTAAATAACCGACAACACTAGGAGAAGATATAATGGAAACACTAAACAAAATCTCATTGTTCGGTCTACTCGGAGTTTTAATGTTCTCATTGGCCGTGACAGCCGATGAAATTGTACCGATCAAGGAACAAGTGACAGATTCGCTTGTTGTAAAGCAGAATGAAAACGTTGTTCTTGATAAAACTCAGTTAAGGAAAAGGTACGAACAATTAGATCGAAGAACAACATTAGGTAAAATTACAGATAAAAGAGCTTATAGGTAAATGTTACTACTATACTGGAGTGAGTTCAGTTATTAGCATAAAGATGATAATGAGTATTAATGACAAGTTTGTTAGTTTTATTCATTATAAAAAAACCGGTTGTATGAGACTGCCGGTTTTTTTTTACTATAAGGAATTTATTAAGAAACATAAATGACGATAACAGTTAAATGCAAAGCTAATATGTTGCAATAGAAATGGGGGCGAAAATTAATGACTTCAAGTAAAAAAGAGAATACTTCTTATTACTCAATTGGAGCTGTTGCCAGGCTTACTGGAATCACTGTTCATACCCTTAGGGTCTGGGAACAAAGATATAATGCAATTGAGGCTGAACGATCTGACAGTGGTCGTCGTCAGTATACTTCACATGATGTGGATCGCTTGATGAGTCTAAAGTTCTTGGTAGATCGTGGCTGTCAAATAAGCTCTATTGCAGCTTTGTCTGAGAATAAATTAAATAAACTCCTTAACGAGTACAATAACCAAAAATCAATATCAACAGCAGTCAGAAAAAAAGACAAACCAAGTGTTGCAATATTTGGAGAATATTTACCTGCCAAAATAAAAAAGATCAATTGTAACCTTGATGATTTTGCAATCGTCTTTTGTGGTTCTGATATCAATAGCTTCAAGGCTGACTCTAGACGTATAAAGCCAGATATTATAATTCTTGAATTCGCTGTTATCGATGAACATGTCATGCGATTAGTCGGTGAGCTTCGTAAAATTACAAATTCAAGACGTATTATTGTTATTTATAGTTATGCTCGTAGCGTTGATATAAAGAGAATTAATGACGATATTACAAGAACAATGAAGGCTCCGGTAACTCTAGAAGAAATATTCAATACAATATCTTTATTGAATACACCTATACCGATTAATAATAGCCCAAAAGTAGAAATTCAACCAAAACGACCAGTAGAATTTACTGCGCCAGCAAAACGCTTTTCAAGAAACACACTGGCAGTTCTTGGTGATATAACTAGTAGTATAGCTTGTGAGTGCCCCCATCATTTAACCGAACTCGTAATCAATCTATCTAATTTTGAAGCTTATAGCGCTGAGTGTGTAAACAAAAGTCCAGAGGATGCAGAACTTCATGCGTATCTTCAGTCCACAACAGCAAGTTGTCGTGCAGCGATGGAGGAGGCGCTGGAGAAGGTTGCTATTGCTGAGGGAATTGATTTTGAGGTGATAGGATAATCTTCTGGCACTATGTCCACTTATTCCAGTAGGGTTCCGGTAAATATAACTCATAAATAAAGTCGATGAATGTTCTGACTTTTGCCGGCAGATACTTTCTATCATTATATATTGCATATATTGGTTGTTTCTCTGGCTCGTAATTTTCTAACAATGCTTTAAGGCGTCCCGCTTGAATATCAAGACCAATCATGTAGGTTGGTAACTGTGCTATACCACAACCTTGAATTGATGCTATACGTAATGCATCACCACTGTTACATTGAATATCACCAGATATTTTTATTTTTTTAGAACGTCCATTTTCAAAAAACTCCCATTTGCTAATATCATTTCGTGGCATGTAGATAAGGCAGTTATGTTCTAATAGATCCTCTGGTTTTTTAGGGACACCATTTTCTTTAATATATTCCGGAGAGGCACAAATAACACGTCTCGCCGATGCTATACGTCGAGATACATACATTGAATCATTTAATTTACCTACGTGAAAAGCAAGATCAATATTATCCTCGACGAGATCTGGTATTCTTTGAGATAACTCAAGATTTGCTGTAACTCCTGGGAATTTTTTTAAGTACAGTGATAGTGCCCGAGATAAATGAAACGCCCCAAAAGAAGGCTGCGCCATTATATTCAGTTTTCCTTTAGGTTCTGAATTAAGTTGTGATATGGACGAATCAGCCTCATCAATCTCGCCTAAAATGATATTTACTTTGTCGTAATAGAGCGCGCCTGCATCAGTCAGATTTAATCTTCTTGTTGTTCGATTAAAAAGTCTCACACCAAGAGAATCTTCTAGGCTTTGGACATGCTTGCTGACCATGGCTTTTGATAGAGATAACTTTTTGGCTGCTACCGAAAAACTTCTGTTTTTAGCGACTGCCGTGAAAACCCGCATTCCAACTACTTTATCCACTAAAATATCACCCCTTTTATTGTTTCATAATAAGAAATAATATTTCAATAAAAGAGGTATTGTCAACCATATTATCTAACTATATGATGCGCCTCATTAAAAGATATCTGATTTATTGTTAGGAGAAAATGAATGAAAAAAATGTTGTCGGTTGTTCTTATATTATCGCTTTCGTGGCATTACCCAAGTTTGTCAGCGAATGAGTTAGGCGATGCGCACAAGAGTCACTCATCGCTGCCGATAAGCAAAGTAAGAACATTGTGGTTTATTCCAAACACACAATCCGGAACGATGGCTTACTTATATCCATGCAATGTGAGTTGTGTGGATAACAAAATAGTAAGTTTGATGCCCGATATAGATGTAGTTGTTTATATGAATGGGTCTGTTTCATATTGGGTAGATACAGAGACTGGTTGCCATTATGAGTTACCAGGTAATCAGCCAATGCTTGATGAGAATGTAAATAACCTATGTGTAGAGAAGTCGAGTATATAAATTAATGATTGTCTAACCTCCCCCTGCAAAGCTTTATCCGCATGAGAAATCATGCGGATTTTTTTTTGGGATAAAAAAAGGAATATATAAAAATGTTACATGAGAAAATTTTAATTATGGGTACTACGCATGAAGGAGAAAAATTTCGTCCAAGTGATTGGGCAGAGAGACTTTATTATATGGTTGCTGATTACGGAACAAATGGTCGAATCACTTTTAACCCTCTTGTTAATATAAACCAGGAAGATAGTTCAAAATGTTTTGTTATTAACGCAACACTGAAGAATAAAAATCCTAAAATTTTTGATTTTTTAGTTGATTTCGCAAGATGCAATAAACTCGAAACTAGAGATCAAAATCGTAATCTAATACAACTTTAATTTAGAAAGGACGTTAAGAATTAGAAGGATATGTTGAGGCCAACAAATCCACTAATTGGTGCGCCAGCTCCAAAAAATCTTGAATCTTCAAAATCATCAAAGATTTCATCAGCCTCCCCGAGAAGACCAAATGATTCGTAATCATTGTCGAATAAATTATTAACCTTCGCAAAGAGAGTGAAATTTTTATGGAACGTGTATGTCGCATTAACATTGGTAACAAAGTATCCATTGACTGGTTTTAACAGGTTGGCTTCGTCACCACGAATAATTTGATCTGAATTATAAATTCCACTAATACCAATCGAAAAACGGTCATTAACAGCATAATTACCACCAATTTTAAATGAATGTTCCGGAATACCAGGAATCCGATCACCTGATTCAACCTGAATTTCACTTGCTGTTCCATCACCATCTAGATCGTCTTTACCTGGATGATTTGCACTAACACCGATAAACGCATCTTCATAAGTGGCTTCTACAAAGCTATAGTTCATGTACCAATTCAGTCTCTTTTTAAACACACCCGACAATCCGAGTTCACTACCAACTCGACGTGTGTCACCAATATTTTGGAAAAAACCTCTACTTGAAGTCGCTCCACCAACAGAACCAAACACGATGTCATCTTTATTCGTGCTATGAAATAAGCTTATGTTGAAATTATATCCATTTCTCATCGTTCCTCTGACACCACCCTCGAAACTTTTTGTGACAACCTGTTTTAGCGGAGGATCAGCGAGAAACGCGTTTGGTAAACTACATGGCGCAGATTGGTCCGCACAAAGAAGTTCAATTGGTGTTGGCGCACGAGCCGATTCGCTATAACTAGCATATAAGTTGCTAGAGTTAGTCACACTGTAAGTCAAACCAAATGCTGGATTCAGACGATTAAAATCATGCTCCCCATTAAGTAGTGCTGGATTTTCAGGGCTGGCAAAAATTGTCTGATTTGTTCTATCGCCCAAAACAATATGGGTGTGGTTAAAGCGTGCTGATGCAGTTAATGATAGTTTGTCACTCACTGACAATGTATCCGTTGCATATAAATACCAGGTTCGATTATGAGCTTTAACGAAAGTACCTTCCTCAGGCACAAATATTCCAGTGCTCACTGTTGAGCGATCTGCACCTGCTAATTCACAATCAGCGCCCGCAAAGGTACAGCCTAGCGAAGCAATTTCAACCCTAGCAAAGTGGGTAATTAATCCCTGCTGATATCCACTACCAAAAATAAATTGATTCTCTTTCCCCATTAAATCAGCAATTATTGTCGCCTGAAGATTTGCACCAAAACCTTCTTGTTTACGTTCAATAATATTATTTATTGCATCACGACTTGTTCCATTAGCATTGGTAGCCGAAACACTATTCCCTTCTTGATCTTCAATATCCTCACTGTCTTCTTGTAAATTACCACCACCAGCTTCGAACTCTGATCCATCACCGTTAAAACTATCGGTTTTATTTTTTCTATAAAAAATATTACTACTTATTTGCATAGTATTGAAAAGCCATTGAGTACCCGACAGATTAAGCATCGTCATTTTATTTTCTGTGATATCAGGTGATGTGAAAACCGCAGCCCTATCAAGTGCGAGCAATTCAACTGGTGAGGCTCCGTTACCAATTAGGTTTGTATCGGCATGGTTTACAGTTAAATCAATTGTTGTGTCGCTACTACGATAACTAAAAGCACTGAAAATAGTGTAAGCATCTGATGGGGAAGCATCGCGCCAGCCATCTTCATCGAAGTGATTTAATGTTAGGTAGTAACCTAATTTTCCATTATTACCACCACTCTCAAGTGTGTTAATGATGCGTCCAAATGAACCACCATAAGATTCAAGATTATGTCCTGGGTGACTAAATCCATCTTTTGTTGTGATTGATAACGCACCACCTAGTGTGTTGAGACCAAAAATAGGATTGGCTCCACCAATTAAATTTATCCCACCTATTGATGCCTCGGGGACAAGATCCCAATTCATTGAATCGCCCATAGGCTCATTGATACGTACTCCATTCTGATAAACCGCTAACCCTTGTGGTAGACCGAGTAAGGGGGACAGGGTGTAACCTCTATATTGTATGTCAGATTGGAGCGGATTGTTTTGAGCATCGTTAATGGTGATGCTTCCCAGATTACGGTTCAAAAAATCTGTAAGTCCGAGTGTTTGACTACGTTCGATATCTTCACTGGATGCTGATTGAATATTAAAAGGGATTAGTTCCTCAGGCAGACCAACACCATGGGCTGGCGTTGTTCCAATTACCTCAACGGTGCTTTGCTGTTCTATCTCGTTATTTCCAGCTGCTATGCTAGATAGATAAGGGAGAAAAAGTCCCAAAGTAATTAAGCTATATTTTATTTTTTTTATAATATCAATCACTTGTCTGTAGTTAGTTTGATAGGGCGTAAGGATATCAGCACATTGCATTGATTTTCAATAGGAATTTTTCCCTATTTAATAATCAGGTTAATTAAGAATCTTTTTTATGATCTCAATCTTCCTAACCCAGGGTTTTGTATTCATGCTCGGCGGTAAGGCTGAAATTGCAGTTTTCGCGTTTTCATATGAGTCGTAGAGGCCATAAATTGCTGCATATCGAGTAATTCCATTTACTGTGACTTCGACATAACCTACCCGATCATTATTAAATGTTTCTTTTTCTATGAAGTTAATTACGGCTTTTTCTGTTACAACACTGACGAGTTGTATTATGTATTGATTTGGTGCTTGCTCACGCAACCAATTTGTTAGATTTAATTTATTACTAGATTTAACCTGCGTTGTTTCGGAAGATTGTTGCTCAGATTCAGCAAAATCAACGTTATTTTCTAGTCTTACTTCAACGTTCTGTTTCTCTTCCAGGGTTTTTAATTTTTCTACCGCCGATTCCAATCCTTGATCAGCAGCAAGTCGATACCACTCTTTTGCTTTATTTAAATCTTTCTGTAAACCGTAGCCTTTTTCAAAAAATATTCCTAAATTATATTGTGCTTCAACATTATTTTGTTTCGCAGATTTTTTTAGCCATATAAGACCAGTTTCAAAATCTTTTTCATCTAGTGCATAAATCATTGCTAGTCTATGTTGTGCTTTATCGTGTCCTTGCGTGGCTGCTTTTTCGACAAGAAGTTTAGCCTCTTCCTTATCCTTAGGTATACCTATGCCCCGATACTTCATTAATCCGAGGTTATATTGTGAATCGGCAATACCCGCATTTGCTGATGATCTCCACCATTTCGCCGCCTCACTATAATTTTTTTCTATGCCATAACCGTAGAAATATCGAATACCAAGGTCATATTGAATCTTTGGTACACCAGATTCAGCAGCAAGGATTAACCATTTAATCGCTTCTTCTTGATCTTTTTCTACACCATTACCGGATTCATACATTAGACTTACTATATATTGTGACCATGAGTCGCCATTTTTCGCCAGTGGTAATAGTATTTCGAATGCACGTTTATAATCGTTTCTTAAATAGGCTGCCTTTCCATCCTTATAAGTAGGTTTTTGATAGCCTGATTTATATATTAATTCTAGATAGCGTTGAGCTTCTTCATCTCCACTTTGTGCCAAAGGCTCAAAAATTTTTACTGCACTATCGAAGTCATAATCAAGGTATGCTTTTTTACCAGCATCAAGGTTATCTGCGCTAACAGTAGCCGCATTGAAAACTGAGATAAGAAAGAAAAAAATATATTTGTTGACTGATCTTGTTTGCATTATTTTTTAATTACAATGAAAAAAGATTCACAATTGAAGATAGTAAATTGTTAGCGGTAAAATTTTATGACATTGATTTTGCTATATCGAATATCTCTTCAGCATCGAATAGTTGATCATTTTTTTCAAATAGTTTTTCTACACATGCCTTATGAACAGCTAATTTCAATGTGCCAAAACCTATCGCTCCCCAGACAATTTTTCCATGCCTTTCTTTACCTTTATCCATCATATCAGTACCACCAATACCGAGCGGTGGTGTTGCATTCGCATCTGCTATGAGCTCGATATTTTCATTTTTTTCCCAATGTTCTGGTTTAATTAATTCAATTCCTGCAGCACCAGTTGCAAAAACGATTTGAGCATCTTCAATTAATTTTCCATTGGTATCACAGTCTGTTGCTTCTGCGGGGATTAATTCAACATCGAAACTTTTTTTCATATCCTCACATGCTTGTTGAGCACGATCAATTTTTCTAGATACAAGAACAACCTCACTGACTCCTTCTTTTGCCAGCATGACAGCAGCTCGCTGACCCACTGGCCCAGTCCCAGCAAGTATCACCGCTTTTTTTCCTTTTACATCACCGCTTGTCATTAATTTAGCTACACCTGCTGCCGCGGTGGTATTACTACCATTGCTGTCCAACATAACTGAAACGCGAAAATCAGCAAAAAAGTTTTTTTGAATCGCCCTAAAGAGTTCCTGACCTGCGACCATGTTGCTGCCGCCGACAAATATTGCTGTGTTTTGTTTTTCTTTTGGCGCTCTCGTAAAAATTGTTCCTTCGACGAGTGGTGTGACATTTTCTGGTGTAACATTTCCGTATCCAATAACATGATCAGCACCACCATCGTATGCAACAACAGTATCAAAGACAGCAGGATGAGCATCTGTATCTAGTTGAAAAAGCAATTTTTTCATCGTTCTTATATCCTCTAAAATTTTAAGTAATAATATAGTTCTTATAGATAATGTTATACCCTATACAAGCAAGCTGTTATCAGGGGCTAAATATTAAGGGCTGCATAAGATAACCGATGCGCGATTAGACAACAACTAAGCATTTAGTTATTTGGCCATTATTATGAAAATAATACATAGCCCCGTATAATTAATTCTTTAAAAATAACAATAAGAGGGGGGGGAGGGCTTATGATAAAGGATATGACGATCCAAAGATTTTTGGATGAACTGGCCAGTAAAGCCTCAACACCAGGAGGCGGAGGTGCAGCTGCAATCATTGGCGCAACAGGAGCCGCTTTAATTGGAATGGTTGCAAATTTTACAATTGGTAAGAAGGGTTATGAAGAGGTAGATGAAGAATTTAAAGAGATGCTTGAGAAATCGGAAAAATTAAGATCAAAACTTACCGATGCAATAAAAGATGATGTGGATGTTTTCAATAAGGTGATGGCAGCATATGGTATGCCAAAAGAAACTGATGAGGAAAAACAAAAAAGAACAGAGGGTATTCAAGCGGCGCTTAAGGAAGCAACGGATGTGCCACTAGCTTGCGCTAAACTTTGTCATCAAGTTATTGGTTTATGTGAATCAGCTGCCGAAAAAGGCAATACTAATGTTGTTAGTGATGCAGGCGTTGCCTTGTTAGCAGGGTATGCGGGACTTAGAAGTGCAGCACTGAATGTCTATATTAATATTGGAGGAATAAAAGACGAAGAATTTGCAAATGATCGTAGACAGCAACTTGAGTCTCTACTAAATGATGTTGAAATTCACAAAGAAGATGTTTATGAGTTAGTAAAAAGCAAACTGTAAAATTTTTTTATCTTGGGATATAAATTAAGTTAATAAGCATTGAAAAATCTATTGCCTCAATATTTTTAGTTATTGCACCAATCGAAGCATAATCTACACCTGTGCCAGCTATGGTGTGTATATTGTGAACCGTTATATTTCCTGATGCTTCAAGTTTTATTTTTCCATTAGCCATGACAACAGCTTTCTTTATATTGGGTTGTGTAAAGTTATCCAGCAATATTTTATCGATATCACTCTCTAGCGCCTCTTTTAGCTGATCTAAATTCTCGACTTCAACAGTAATTGGCAATTTATTTTTCTTAGCTTTTTTTATCGCTTTTTCTAGTGACCCCGAAGCAGCGATATGGTTTTCTTTTATAAGAATCTCATCAAATAACCCAAAACGATGGTTGAATCCACCACCAACAGTAACAGCATATTTTTGTGCGTAACGTAGTCCCGGTATTGTTTTTCTTGTATCGAGAATTTTTGTTTTTGTATTTTTAATTCTATCCACAAATGCTGCAACATTTGTTGAAACTGAGGATAAGGTCTGCAGGAAGTTTATTGCTGTTCTTTCCCCAGTTAATATTGCATGTGCTGAGCCGTTGAGATTGCAAATTTTTTGATTAGATTTAACTTTATCGCCATCAGACACAAGCCATTCAATATTTATTGAATTATCGAGTTGTTTAAAAACCTCATTAAACCATTCTGAACCACATAAAATAGCGCTATCACGACAAGTTAATGTAGCCTCACAGATTGTATATGGCTCAATTAATTTCGCCGTTACGTCACCACTACCAATATCTTCGTCTAATGCAGCTTTGACATTAGCAGCTATTATTTCTTTTTTATCATCCATTATATTTTTTAAAATAATCTTTTGTTTTAATGAAAATAATTGGGCTTAATAGCAATAAAGCGATCAAGTTTGGCAATGCCATTAAACCATTTGCTATATCAGCAAAAATCCAAACAATTTCTAACTTTATTATAGCACCAGTAAATATCGCAATAATCCAAAAAATACGGTAGATGAAAATTATTCTTATTCCAAATAAGTAACTCGCACATCGTTCACCATAATAACTCCAACCTAAAATTGTAGTGAATGCAAAAAGAATCAATCCAAAACTAACAATATAACCACCATATCCATAGAGTGCAGTTGAAAATGCGAGCGATGTCATAGAAGCACCTTCGTGCCCACTTTCGAAAGCTCCAGTTAACAGAATAACGAATGCTGTTAAACTACAGATAATAATTGTATCGATGAAAACGCCCAGCATAGCAATCATACCTTGATTAACTGGATTCGATGTTTTTGCTGCAGCATGTGCTATCGGGGCACTTCCCAATCCGGCTTCATTTGAAAATATTCCTCTAGCAAACCCCATTCTAATCGCCATCCACACACTTGCTCCAAGAAATCCACCGCTTGCGGCTGCACCATTGAATGCACTATCAATGATTAATGTCACGACACCTGGCATTTTTTCAAAATTAATCAAAACAATGAAAAGTGCTGCAAGTACATAGGTAATAGCCATAAAAGGAATAAGTTTTGATGCGACCTTTGCAATACTTTTTACACCACCAATAATAACCACAGATACACATATCGACATTGTTATTCCTGTAAGCCAAAAAGGTATTTTAAATGTTGTAAACATCTCATCTGCTACTGAGTTAGATTGCACCATATTCCCAATACCGAAAGCTGCAAACATTCCAAAAAAAGCAAACAATCCTGCCATCCATCTCCAGTGTTTATTTAAACCATTCTTGATGTAGTACATTGGACCACCTACATAGTTACCATTTTTATCTTTCTCTCTATAAGTGACGGCTAGAACTGCCTCAGAATATTTTGTTGCCATTCCAAATAATGCAATTATCCACATCCAAAATATGGCGCCGGGCCCACCAAAATATATTGCTGTGGCAACACCCACGATATTTCCTGTACCAACAGTCGCAGCAAGCTCGGTCATTAATGCCTGAAACGGGCTGATATCGCCTTTTTGTTCTTTTTTTTCATCTTGCCCTTGCCACAGTATTTTCATAGCAAGCGGAATCTTTCTCCAAGGCATAGCAGTTAACCCGATAGTGAGATATATACCAACAAAAGCTAATATCGGTATTAAGAGATATTCGCCCCAGATAATGTTGCTTAGTGATGATAAATGTTCTTGGAATGTCGCCATTTTTAAACTTTTTCTTTAATTTGTTATTTTTCTCTAGATATTTGTTTAATATTCATTAGTCTAACAGAAATATCTTTTGTTAATTTATTGAGTGCATTGGTAATAAATAAAATGGATTATCAGATTGATAAAGATGGTTCTTGGTTAAGCGGTGCAAATATTGTGAAATCACCAAACTGCGACTCGAGGCCATTGAACATTAATATAGAGCTATTAGTAATACATGCCATCAGCCTCCCACCAAAGCAGTATGGCGGGAAGTATGTCGACGCGTTTTTTACAAACACATTAGATCCTGATACGCACCCATATTTTTTAGAAATACAGGACTTACGCGTTTCATCTCATTTATTCATTAGCCGTGAGGGTCATGTAACACAGTATGTACCCTTTAACATGCGAGCCTGGCATGCTGGCAAATCATCTTTCAAGGGGCGTAGTTTCTGTAATGACTATTCCATTGGAATCGAGCTCGAGGGATGTGACGAAGAAAAATTTTGTGATGTTCAGTATTTAACTTTAGCTAGAATCACAGAATTAATATGTCAACGATGGCAAAAAATAAAAAAAGATTGTATCGTTGGGCATTCTGATATTGCACCAGAGAGGAAAACAGATCCCGGCCCATTTTTTGATATGGACTATTATTTTTCTTTATTTAGATTATGACATTAATTTATATATTCATTACATTAGTGATTGACTTTATTGCGGTTGATTTGGAACGCTTTCGTAAATTCAATTGGTTTATATCACTGTATGAATCATTGAATAGTAATTATGGTAATAATAAATATTGGGATAGCGGTCTCGGATTGATTGTTTTATTGGCAATTCCTGTCGCAGCTCTATCACTGTTTCTTTTCATACTTAGTTTTTTACATATTGCGATTGAGATTTTTTTCGTGATATCTGTTTTGCTCTACTGTATGGCGCCGAGAAAGATATTTGATCAAATTAATGATTCTATTATTGCTGCAGGGCATGAAGAAAGTGATCTCGTTATGGAAACAGCACATCTTATCGATAGAGAAGTTAGTGGCGCTTCTGATAATAATGATGTTGTGATTATGAAATCTATATTTAAAGAAACACACACACAAATATTGGCGACAGTATTTTGGTATTTAGTGCTCGGCATCACCGGGGTATTTTTGTATCGATTAGTTGAAAAATTACATAGTGAGCTAAAGGATAATTCCAGTGAGTTTTCTGAGAGCGTATCTATACTATTAAATATTTTTGAATGGCCATCAGTCAGAGTCTTTGCCATAGGACTGGCGCTAGCAGGAAATTTAGTTACTGCTATATCAGCTCTAAAAAAATCGCAAATTTTTTCACTAGACGCTAATTATTCTCTTTTAACAACTATTGGTATTGCTGCGCTACAATATTCACCTGATTCTGATATTTCCAATGGTGAAAAGTCCTATTGGTTGAATCAATTTAAATTCTTGATTACTAGAACTCTTATAATATTGCTTATTTTTGTGGCAATTATGATTTTATCTGGCGTTGGTTAGTGGTCTTTTATGTAATCAGCTATTCGCTGAAATTTGAAATCATTTTTATCGTAAATTAATACCCAATCTTCTTTGTACCAGTCACCAAGAACAATTCGTTTTGCAGATAGACCATCAATATCAATATGGTGAATCGCTCTCTTATGAGTATGTCCGTGAATGAGGGTTTTTACTTCGTGATCTCTTATTGCTTTAATCACAGCTTTATCAGAAACATCAATTATTTCTGGCGACTTTTTTTTGATCGCTTTTGCTGTATAGCCTCTAACACCATAAGCGATGAACTGTCTTACAGATAATGGCATTTTTGAGTAAAATAATTTTATTAATGGATTTGTTATGAATTTTCTCCAATATTGATATTTAACATCATCAGTACATAAAGTATCGCCATGCATTAGAAGAATTTTTTCTTCATTTAAATAAATATTTGTCGGATCTTTTATGATTTTACATCCAGTTAATTCAGCGAATTTTTTATTTAAGTGAAAATCTCGATTTCCACGCATTAGGTAAAGATTAACTTTTTCTTTTTCAGTATAGTTTTGAAGAATTTTAATTATTTCTTGATTAGTTGATCTTATATCGTCACATCCTATCCAAAAATCGTCAAATAAATCACCTAAAATATAAAATGCATCAGCCTTTATGGCCGGACCTAGTAGTAATTTTTTAAACAACTTCAATTTCTCCGGCCTCTGCTGACTAAGGTGAAGGTCGGATACAAAAAGGGTGGTCATTCTATTATTTTTTTAGTCGAGTATTTTTACTGTTTCGATTTGAATAACTTCTTCGGGAACATCCTGATGTCCATTACGTGATGTTGTAGGCACATCATCAATCTTGGTGACGACATCCATACCATCAACAACTTCGCCAAAGACACAGTAACCCCAACCTTGCTCAGTTTCAGATTGGAAATCTAGGCCAGGATTATCCTCTGTATTGATAAAAAATTGTGCCGTTGCTGAATGAGGGTCTGATGTTCTTGCCATTGCGATAGATCCATCTAGATTACTTAAACCATTACTCGCTTCGTTTTCGATAGATGAATTGGTGGCCTTTGTCTTCATGTCTTTATCCATACCGCCACCTTGAATCATAAAACCTGATATAACTCGATGAAAAATGGTGCCATCATAAAATCCACTTTTCACATAGCCTAAGAAGTTTTCAACAGTTTTAGGTGCTTTATCTTGGTTAAGCTCAACAGTGATAGGACCAAGTGTCGTTGTTATTTCTACCTTCATTATGTATCTCCAATGATAGATATCGCATTTAATAGCAATTATGTTATAAGTGAATTATGCACACGCTACTACAATTATGACAAATCTGTTTTGTTAGATAATTAGCATTCATATAATATGCGCGACTTTATATTAGATTGTAAGTAAAAAGATGGTAGTTATATACAACAGTTTCACAAGAAAAAAAGAGCCTCTAAAGCCGATTGATGGCAAAAAGATCAGAATGTATGTATGCGGCATGACGGTATATGATTTTTGTCATATCGGACATGCGCGCGTCATGGTTGTTTTTGATATGGTTGCCAGATATCTTCGAAGCGCTGGTTTTGACGTACTGTATGTTCGAAATATTACTGATATCGATGATAAGATTATCGCAAGCGCTGCTGCTAGCAATGAATCTATTGCAGATTTAACTAGTCGATTTATCATCGCAATGAATGAAGATGCAAATGCTCTCGGAGTCCTACCACCTGATATCGAACCTAAAGCAACTGACCATATGAAGGAGATCGTTACAATGATCTCAAATTTAATAAAAAAAGGTCACGCTTACTTAGGAAAAAATGGAGATGTTTACTTTGATGTTAGTTCGTTCGATGCATATGGAAAATTATCAGGAAAAAATACTGAAGAACTAAGGGCAGGAGAACGCGTTGAGGTACAAAAAGAAAAGAATGATCCTTTAGATTTTGTATTATGGAAATCAGCGAAACCTGATGAACCTAAATGGCCGTCTCCATGGGGTGAGGGACGACCAGGTTGGCATATAGAATGTTCCGCAATGTCCACCCATTGTCTTGGTAGTCACTTTGATATCCATGGCGGAGGCCAGGATCTACAATTTCCTCATCACGAAAATGAAATAGCACAATCTGTGTGCTCTACAAACGATAAATTTGCAAACATATGGATGCACAATGGATTCGTCAGAGTTAATGAAGAGAAAATGTCAAAGTCGCTTAATAATTTTTTTACGATTAGAGAAGTTTTGAAAAAATACAATGCTGAAGTTATTCGTTTCTTCATTTTATCAAGCCACTATCGAAGTCAATTGAATTATTCAAGTGATAATCTTGATGAAGCTAAGAGTGCACTCACAAGATTGTATACAGCTTTAAAAGGATCAAATCATGAATCAGCTGTTGATAAAAGATACTTAGCTGACTTCAACTCGCATATGGATGATGACTTCAATACTCCAAAAGCAATTTCTTTGCTTCATGAGATAACAAGAAAAATAAATCGTCTTGGGGATAAAGAAACAGAGAAATCAAAAATATTAAAATCGACTCTAAAACAGCTTGCTTCAACATTGGGGTTGTTAAATTCAAATCCGCAAGATTTTCTACAAGGCAGAGAAGATAATAAAATTGATGGCGTAGATACTGATTATATAAACAAACTAATTGATGAACGAAATAAGGCTCGAGCATCCAAAAACTTTGATCGGGCTGATGCTATAAGAAATGAGCTTCAAGACCTGGGTGTTAGTCTCGAAGATAGCGAAGACAGCACAGACTGGAGGCGGTAAATAGCCAGGATTCATCTCAATTGACGAGGTTTAAACGTACGCGTATCATCCCCCGTCCGGTTAGAGGCTGGAGATATCAAGAGTTCGGGGCATAGCGCAGCCTGGTAGCGCATCTGCTTTGGGAGCAGAGGGTCGGGGG